>JBJEKJ010000019.1:0-16338 GCA_051878575.1 Muribaculaceae bacterium
CTTCGTTTACACACAGTTGGCAGCACCTTCGGCGCTACCAACTGTGTGCTAACCATAATCGCGTACCTCCGGCACGCTGCCATTTCAGTCGGGGGCTTCGTTTACACACAGTTGGCAGCACCTTCGGCGCTACCAACTGTGTGCTAACCACAATCGCGTACCTCCGGCACGCTGCTCGCTCCGCTCGCAATCCCTCTGCCTCATTCCTCACACACTGCGTCATAACGGGTAGCCCCACACGGCACGCTTGCTTGGGGCAAGCGCAACAGTGCCTCTTGGTTCGGCGAATGGGGGTGATGTTGCCACTATGGCGAGCGGTGCAATGCCTCCATCTGCCACAAAGTGCGAGCGGCGCGAGCGGTGCAACGCCTCCATCTGCCACAAAGTGCGAGCGGCGCGAGCGGTGCCTCGGAGAGGCACGATTATGGGTAGCCCCACACATTCAGCGCCGGAGGTGCTGAATGTGTGGGGTATTTGATGCAAAATAGCTTTAGCGTGTCGTAGATACGCGATTATGGCAGCACATTTCAGCAACGATGGTTTCAATGGTGTTTAATCGTAAAAAAACACGGGAGGGGAAGATTGCATTGCGAGCAACCTCTCCCCACCCGTGTGAGATATTTCAGCACTTGAATGTGGCGGTTATTTCAGGTAGACGTGATCATAGGTCACCGAGCCGTCGGCCTTCACGTTGCAGCGCACTACGTCGCCCGCGTCGGGACGCTCCTCAAGGCTCATTGCGTCGAGGGTGATGTAGTGCACACCGGCATAGTCGCGCTCATCCCATGCGTGGATGTGCCCGCAGAACACGCATCGCGTGCCCCAGTCGTGGAACACCTTGAACATATAGTAGAGCTCCTCGCGCGGCAGCACCGACGAGAACGCGTTGGTGCGCGGACGGAAGAAATTGGTGTGCGTGAACACGAAAATGTGCCGGTAGGAGAAGAAGTCGAGGAACAGGCCGAGGTCGATAAGCTCAATCTGATACTCACCGAATGTGCCGTTGGCCGAGTCGAGGAAGATGAACGCGTCGCGCACCTCCTTATCGGTGTCCTCGCCATAGACCACGTCGAAAGTATAGGTCGACGAGCCGAAAATTTTGGTGAACATGGCCCATCCGTTGCGCGTCACGTCGTGATTTCCCACCACGGGGAAGAAACGGAATCGATATGGCGAGTTCTCAGTGTCGGGGTATTTCTCGCGGAACTCTTCAACCATGTCGTCGGTTATCTGATAGTATTCGGGCTGTGTCTCAGCAAGGTCGCCGCAGTGTGCCACAAACAGGTCGTTGCCCCTCACGCCCTCCTCAAAGAGCTCGCGCAGGCGAGTCTGGTCGCTGCGCAGGTGGCTGTCGGAGCCCACAATGAACGAGTAGCTCAGGCGGTCGATGCTTATGTCGTTCTTGTCGCCCACTTCCCAGTCCTTCTGGTATGTAACCGACTGCTTCACCCTATCGTCGACACTTGTGTGTCCAATCAGCACGCCCGTAGGCTCCACCTTCGAGCACGATGCCGCCATCAGTGCCACAAATGCCACCATGGCAAATATGCTATTATATTTTCCCATAATCGTTAGAGTATTTTTATGTGTATTATTGATTCTACCATTTATAGCTTGCTCCGAGCTTGAATGATGTGTCGTATTTCTGCGCAAGCTGATTGATGTTGCCCGCCGGGCGTACAAGCAATTCGGCTGTAAGGCGCACGCGCGGCGTCAGTCCGTAGTATCCGCGGATGCCGAAGTTGATGTTCCAGTTCTCATAGATAAAGTAGTCGTAATTCTTCAGGAACAGGCCCACATTCCAGTTGCTTGTGCGCTTCTTGATGTTGGCGCCAAACCCCACGCTCCATGTTATTGGCTCGAAAACGCTGCTTCCATACTGCCCGTAGCCGAGGAAGCTGTTACCGAAAACGATGTCGAAGTGGTCGGACTGCGCATGCACCGCAAGGCGGAACAGATACTCGTTGCAATCGTATTTACCATAATAGTTATATACACCCCTGCCCGAGAAAATAAGGCTGAAATGCTTGAATGGCAATTTATAACTTGCCTCGGCGAGCAGGCCGCCAAAGCCGTCTTTCTTGGAGTTGAGCTCAAAACCTCCCATAAGGCTCACCCTGTCGGTTAAGGAACGGGTGTAGAATGCGTTCAAGGCTTGATAGAACTGAGATATGGTGTTCTTGCCCACCTGACCATAGGCCCACACCTCATTTTTCTGCGACCAGCCATCAAACCGGCATATCGACAGAACCGCCATAACTACAAAAAGGAAACTTAGTCTATGATTCATATTCATTTGGAGTTGAAATAATTAGTTTTCTTCAATGCTTATGCCCTTTGGGCATTTTGTCATGGCAAAATTAAGAAAATTTTTCCTTTTTGCTAATATTTCCACGTTTTTTTTGACAAATAAGGCTCTTTTATCGACTCTTTTATTGCCAATATATTACCTAAGTAAATAGATTAGCGCTTGGCGAAATGCAGAAAATAGTGTATTTTTGTGGATATTTCTTTTATAGGCATGAAATACAGGGACGAAACAGATAAATGCTATGGCATCGCCGGAATGTCGATTGCCTTGGCGATTTTTGACGCCGAAGATTTGTTGGCGGGTGTGTCGCTCGATGGCGAGGGACTCGACTGCATCTCTTTTGTGCCCAACTACTATATCAGCGGCAATCCGCTGCTGTCGCCGTCGACGGCATGGCAGAATGTGTTCCAACGCTACCAGGTGACCCTCGGAATGACGATTGCCGACTCGATGTGCCGTAAGATGGTGCTCGACAACGGCTCGGTCGACAAGAAACTGCGCAAGGCTTTGCTCGACGCCGCCTGCGAGGAGGGCAAGGCGTCGTGCCAGCTCGACAGCGACGAGGTGGAGCGGATATTCGACAAGTCGTTCCAATACCTGCTCCAGACGTTCAAGAACAAGAACGTGCGCTCCGTGATAGCCGAAATGGCGGCAGCGCTTAAGGAACGGCGCTCGATGTCGAATTGCGACGTGCTTGAGATGCTCGGAGCGTTGCGTTAGCGATTCATCTACTACACACGGGCTATGAGAGTGGTGATAATAAACAAGAGCGATTCGGTGGGTGGAGCGGCAGTGGTGTCGCTAAGGCTCATGCGGGCTCTGTGCGATGCCGGAGTGGACGCGCGAATGCTCGTTGTCGACCATCGCGTGACCGACGACAGCCGTGTGGGCTCATACGCCTCGGCAGTGGCCGACAAGGCGACATTCCTCGCCGAGAGAATGCAGATTTTCATGAACAACGGCTTCTCACGCGCCAACCTTTTCACAGTGGACACCGCACGCTTCGGCCGCGACATCTCGACACATGAGTGGGTGACCGGCGCCGATGTGATAATGCTCAACTGGATTAATCAGGGGGCTCTGTCGCTGAAAGCCGTAGGCCGTATATGCGACCTCGGAAAGCCGGTAATCTGGACCATGCACGACATGTGGAACTGCACCGGAATCTGCCACCACGCAGGCGAGTGCACCGCCTATACCGACCGGTGCGGGCGTTGCCGGCTGCTGAAGTCGCACCGCACGCTCGACATCGCCCGGCTCACGCAGATAAAGAAGTCGCGGCTCTACAGCAATCATCCAAACCTCACCTTCGTGGCTGTGAGCAACTGGCTCGGATTCCGCTGCCGCGAGAGCTCGCTCATGGAGAACGCCCTAATGGAGATTATCCCCAACGCCTTTCCCGTCGACAATTTCGCCTATAGCCGAATCGTCGACAACCACTATCCATCCACAGTGGGCAAAAAGGTGATAGTGATGGGGGCCGCACGGCTCGACGACCCCATAAAGGGCCTCGACCTGCTAATCGAAGCATGCCGGCACATAGCAGCCACCAAGCCGCATCTTGCCGAAAGGCTGCACCTGCTCCTCTACGGCTCAATCCGCGACCGCTCGCTGCTCGACAAGATAGCTATCGGCCACACTTTCGTGGGGCAAATCGACGGATTGCACAACCTCAACGAAATATACCGCCATGCCGACGTGGTGGTGTCGGCCTCCCGCTACGAGACCTTGCCGGGAACTCTTATAGAGGGTCAGGCAAGCGGATGCGTGCCGGTGACCTTCGGCAAGGGCGGACAAGCCGACATCGTCGACCACCGGCGCACCGGCTACATAGCCCGATACATCGACATCGTCGACCTCGCCGACGGCATAGAGTGGGCTACGGAGTGCGGAATCGACCGACAGGCGCTCCACCACGAGGTTAGGACGAATTTCTCGGCCGAGGCAGTGGCACAAAGCTACATTGAGCTGTGCCGGCGCCTGCTGAGAAAACAAGGCAACACGCCACAACCCGACTAATAGACAAATCACTATATATACCTCCAAAAAAAATTTTTTCTTTTGATATGCAGACAGTTATATTTCACGAAACCGTTTTCGGCCCGATACACAGCCGCCGCTTAGGCATCTCGCTCGGCATCAACCTAATGCCCAACGATGGCAAGATTTGCTCGTTCGACTGCGTGTATTGCGAGGCGGGCTACAATGCACAAGGCCAGGGCACCACAGGCGTGCCTACACGCCACGACGTGCACTACAGGCTCAACACCCGGCTGAAAGAGATGCACGAGAAGGGCGAGAAGCTCGACGTAATCACATTCTCGGGCAACGGCGAGCCAACGCTTCACCCCGAGTTCAAGGAAATCGTTAATGACGTGCTGCGCCTGCGCAACAAGTATTTTCCCGAAGCCAAGGTGAGTGTGCTGAGCAACTCCACGATGATAACGAAAAAGTCGGTCATCGAGGCCCTGAGAAGCGTCGACAACAACATCCTGAAGCTCGACTCGGCCATCAGCCACACATTGCGGCTGATAAACCAGCCTAAATCAATCAACGTGCAGGCCGACGGCCTTATAGAGGACCTCAAGACTTTTGCAGGCAACTGCATCATACAGACGATGATGCTGCGCGGCAGCCACGACGGCAAGCGCATCGACAACACCACCGACGAGGAAATCGATGCGCTAATAGCCGCATATTCAGCCATCAAGCCACGAGAGGTGATGCTCTACTCCATCGACCGCAAAACGCCCGAGGAGCAGCTCGAGAAGGTGAGCAAGGAGGAGCTCGAGTCCATAGCACGGCGCATAGAGGCCGCAGGCATCAATGTGCAGGTGAACGCATAGCCCACACCACTACAACACCACTACCGACAGGCATTTTAATTACAATTAATACTTCGTATTGGTTATAATTAAAATGTTTGTCTTATTTTTGCGGAATCTATGGGTGCAGCGCTGCTACGACGGCCTATCCACAGAGTTTTACACCACTTTTTTACCGATAGGAGTAGACGTTTTGATAATGAAAGGATTTATTTTCCGAATATTGACACTGACTGTGCTGCTTCAGGCAGCCGTGGCGGCCCGGGCACAGGCTCCGATACCCGCCGAGGTGACTCCCATAAGTGGCTTGCAGCAGGTTTTCAAGGGAAAATACCACTTTATCGACGAGGCTACGGGCGACACTCTGTGCATGATAGTGTTCAATCCCATCACCATCTATCCGCCCGAGAGATTCCGCAACAAGAAGGAGGAGCAATTCTACTGGCGCACCGTGCGCGACGTGCGCAAGACGCTGCCCTATGCGAAGCTGATCTGCTCCACGCTGCTCGAGACCTACGAATACCTTGAGACATTTCCCTCAAAAAAAGAGAAAGAGGAGTATCTGAAGCAATTCGAGAAAGAGATTTTCAACCAATACAAGCCTGTGATGAAGACCTTCACCCGCTCACAGGGAAAAATGCTCGTGAAACTCATAAACCGGGAGACCGACCAGTCGTCGTACAACATCGTGAAAGCATTTCTCGGCTCGTTCAGAGCCGGATTCTGGCAGACTTTCGGCCGCTTCTTCGGCGTGAACATGAAAGCGGGATATGACCCGGCCAAAAACAAAGAGGATGCCGTGATCGAGCGCATCTGCGTGCGCATCGAAACCGGCACCCTATAAAAAAAACACACAAACAACATTCTATAATCATGTCAGTGCCGTGCCATCGCAGGGCATCATTGGCACGCATCCTATATCACTCTACATCTTGAAAGTGAGCACAATAGGGTAGTGGTCGGAGATGTAGGGCACTCCATAGTCGCCATCGAGCACCTCAAACTTCCCGGGAGTCACGCCTCTGAAGAAAATATGGTCGATTACCACCTCGTTGCGGTTGTTGGTAGAGGGATTGCCCTCGATATGTCCGTAGCCGTTGTAGGTTGCGGCTGTGTCGGTGTCCTCACATGCAATGCGGGCATCGCTCAGGGCATTCTTCAGCGGGTCGAAAATAGGATTCTCGGTGTAGCTGTTGAAGTCGGCAGTGAGCAGCACCGGGCAATCGGCAGGAGCAAGCTCGGCAATCTTCCTCACAATCAGCTCTATGGAATTCTTGCGAGCCTCCTCTCCAATATGGTCGAGGTGGGTATTAAGGTAGCAGAATTGCTTATCGGTGCCATTGAGCGCGAATACGCCCCAAGTGCAGGTGCGGCGGCATGCGGCGTCCCAGCCGAACGATACCGAGTCGGGTGTTTCGGAGAGCCAGAAAGTTCCGCTCTTGAGCAGCTCCACGCGTGTGGTGTCGTAGTAGATAGCCATCATCTCGCCCTGCAACTTGCCATCGTCGCGTCCCACGCCGATATGCTTGTATTTTGCAAGATTTTCATCGAGATACTCAATCTGGTCGGGACAAGCCTCCTGGAGGCCCATAACCACAGGATTCTGCTCGCTAACCATCTTGATTGAAGCCTCCTTGCGGTTCTCCCAGCAGTTCTCGCCATCGGCTGCGGCAGCCATGCTCATGCGCACGTTGTAGGAAACCACCTTCAACTCCGTCAGCTCACTCTCATTGGCCTGCGATGCCTTTTTCGCACAAGCCACGCTGCCGAGCATCACAGCCACAAGCAGCATCGAAAAGATTCTTAGATTCTTCATGTCTTTTTTTTAAGTTATGATTTGGTTTATATCTGTTGCATTACGATATTCCCGCGCCTCCGATAAACCGGGCTGAAAGGCCGGTGCTTACCTGCCGGGATTCTTGCCGAGCCGCTTCTCCACCGCCTTGCTCGCTTCGGCAAACGACTCGCCCTGATATATCTGCCTGCCGGTGGAGTCGGCCACGATGTAGTAGGGCGTCGACGTCAGGCGCAGGTTACGCAAATACAGGTTGGTGAATCCCCCCACAGCCCAATAGCGCACCCACTTCACCGAATCGCGGCGAATGGCGTTCTTCCACCTCACGGTGTCGCTGTCGATGTTGATATCGGCCACCTGAAAGCGCTTTGAGCCAAGCTCCTTGTCGAAGTCCCTAACGCTGCCGAAGTCGCTTTGGCGCGTCTTGTCGTCGCTTCTCCAGAAGTAGAGCAGGCTCACCGCAAAGCGATAGGGCATAATCATCTCCGTGCTGTCGCGATGGGTGTAGAACTGCATAGTCTGTATGTTCTCCTTCTTAGCCTCCTCCACTTGCATTGCCTGCATGGCATAGAAGTGCTTCATAATCGATTCGGGGCGTGCCTCAGTGCTTATTTTCGAAAGCAGCGACTCCACCTTCTTCTTGTCGGTGAGGCGGCTGTAGTCGTTGGTAAGCAGCAACGTGCTCACCACATTGTCGGGGTTTGCGCCAATAAACTTCTCAATGGCCGCATCGGCGGCTGTAGGGTCGGCGCTCGCAAACGCCTTTCCGTTCTCCTCGATAAAGGCGCTCCACTGCTCGTTCACCTTCGTTCCGCGGGCCGCGGCGGTGTAGGGCGATGCTATATTGCCCTCGATTTCTATGTCGTCGCCATTGCTCACCACGGCATGGGCAAGCAGCCGCTTCTGCTGATTGAACACATAGAGCACCGTGGGCTCCTCGCTACAGCCCTCGAAAGCGAAGCGGCTGTCGCTCATCGTCACCCACTCCACCTCAAAGCCATCGTCGGTGCCATACACTATCCTCACATTCTGCGTGCCGCCATCGGCAAAGCTGCCTTTCACGCTGAAGTGGTCGCTGCCACATGCCGTGCACATAGCCGCAACAACCGCGATAGCCGCGCCAAATATCCTATAGCCAAGACCACTCATACTCCTGATAGTAAATATTCTACTGAATATCAACGCCGCAGGGCGTAGCCGTCGTACTCATAATCATTGCCGAACACGAGATACCCGCGGTCGAAATAATAGTATGACGTCTGCACCTCGCCGGTAGTGTAGTAATATATCTCCAAATAATTGTAGTGGAACGATTGCCATGTGAAGGGAATGTTTATCCACTCGCCATATTCGTTCTCGTAGGCGTAGAAGCCCGTCCCGTCGGCACTGAATGCGAATGAGTTGATGTAGTGAGGATTGGTTATCGGGCCATACTCATCGTAGGCATAGTCCCACACGCCTATGAGCCCGGTCCTGTAAGAGTCGTCGGCGTAGTCTAACGGCTCCACGGGATTGCACGACGCAAAAATCGCCATCATCATCACCATCAGTGCAAAAACAGGCATCTTGCCTTTCAATTTCGAATATAGCATAATTTTTTTTGAGTAATTCGAGGTTGGAAAAAATCAATATTGCTCGTTCTCGTTGGGGAAATCGCCCGACTTGACATCATTGATGTAATTGCCCACGGCATCGATGATTTGATTGCCCAATTCGGCATAATGGCGCAGGAACTTCGGTCGGAATCCCATGTTGATGCCGAGCATGTCGTGCATCACGAGCACCTGACCGTCGACGCCACTGCCGGCACCTATGCCTATGACAGGTATGACGAGCTCGCCTGCCACGCGGGCGGCGAGAGCGGCGGGTATCTTCTCGAGCACCACTGCCGAGCACCCTATCTCCTGAAGCAGCTTGGCGTCGCTGATGAGCTTGTCAGCCTCAGCCTCCTCCTTGGCACGCACGGCGTAGGTGCCAAACTTGTTGATCGACTGCGGTGTGAGTCCGAGATGCCCCACCACAGGAATGCCTGCCGAGAGAATCTTCTCTATCGACTCGCGAATCTCGGCGCCTCCCTCAAGTTTCACACAATCGGCATGCGTCTCCTTCATTATCCTGATAGCAGAGGCAAGAGCCTCGATGGGGTTGCCCTGATAAGTACCGAAAGGCATATCCACAACCACGAGGGCACGTTTCACACCTTTCACCACCGACTTGCCGTGATATATCATCTGGTCGAGGGTGATGGGCAGAGTCGTCATATTTCCAGCCATAACATTTGAAGCCGAGTCGCCCACGAGAATCACGTCGATACCTGCCTCGTCGATAAGTTTGGCCATCGAGAAATCGTAGGCAGTGAGCATTGAAATCTTCTCGCCACGCTGTTTCATCTCAAAAAGACGATGCGTGGTTACTTTGCGTTGGTCTTCAACAGTGTAAGTTGACATTTCTTCCTTTGTTTTTGTTTTTGTTTTTAACATAAAAGCCACCGCACGCCGCCGCGGCAGAGCAGCGGAAGCCGTCGATGACACGTAATCTCATTTTGCAACGGCAAATATACTGCTTGCCGCCGTCAAAACAAAATAAAAGACCTCTTTTTTCATTTTATGACCCTCCTATGAGCCTTCTCGGGGCATATTGCCGCCGGTAGGAGTCAAAGGGAAGGAAGCAGGGCGGCCACGGCGCGCCCGCGATGGCTGATGGCGTTCTTCTCGTCGGGGGTCATCTCGGCAAAGCTGCATTGCGCCTCGTCGGGCTTGAAAATGCTGTCGTAGCCGAATCCGCCGCTGCCGTGGCGCTCGGTGAGTATCACGCCGCGCACCTCTCCCTCGAAAATCTCTACTCCGGCATCGGTGCAGAGTGCTATCGCCGTGCGGAAACGCGCGCTGCGGTCGGCGACTCCTTGCATCTCGTCGAGCACGCGGTCGATGTTACGCTCGCTGTTGCAGTCCTCGCCCGAGTATCGGGCCGAGTACACTCCCGGGCGACCGTCGAGGGCCTTTATTTCCAGCCCTGTATCGTCGGCAAAGCAGTCGAAGCCGTATTTCTCTCTCACATATCGCGCCTTTATCTCGGCATTACCCTCAATGGTGGCCGCCGTCTCGGCTATTTCCTCATGGCAACCGATGTCGGCAAGGCTCAGAATGCTGATATCCTTGTCGGCGGTAATCTCGCGCAGCTCACGCAGCTTGTGGGCGTTGTTGGTGGCAAAAACTATTTCTTTCATCTTGTATATTAAAAAAACCACTGTGGCGGTGTGGGTGGCGGCTCAATCGGCCGTCACTTCTTGGCTGTGCGCTTGCGCACGGTCTTTTTAGGGGCGTTGGCCTCGTCGGCAACGATTTTCAGGCACTCCTCAAGGGTGAGTGCGGCGGCATCGGTGCCTTTTGGAATCTTATAGTTCTTCTTTTTGTAGGCAATATACACGCCGTAGCGGCCGTTGAGAATCTCCATATCGGGGTCGGCGTCGAATTTCCTCACCACCTTCTTGGCATCCTCGTCGCGCTTCTGCACGATGAGTGCCACAGCCTCGTCGAGCGTGATGCTCTGTGGCGACATCTCCTTGGGAATCGACACGAATTTGCTTCCGTGCTTGATGTAGGGACCGAAGCGGCCTATGGCCACCGTCACGTCCACATCCTCGTAGGTGCCTAAGTTGCGCGGCATCTCAAAGAGCTTCAGAGCCTCGTCGAGCGTGATGCTGTTCACCGACTGTCCTTTGAGCAGCGAGGCAAATTGCGGCTTCTCGGCATCGTCGGTGCTTCCGAGCTGCACGAGCGGTCCGAAGCGGCCTATCTTCACCGACACCGGCTTGCCGGTCTTGGGGTCGTTGCCGAGCACGCGCTCGCCCACCTTGTGCTCGAGGCGCAGATTTGCCACCTCGTCGACGTTGGGATGGAACTTGGTGTAGAACTTGTCGATGCTCTCGTTCCACTTCAGCTTGCCCTCGGCCACCTCGTCAAATTCCTCCTCGATGCGGGCGGTGAAGTTGTAGTCCATTATTGTGGGGAAATATTGCTGCAAGAAGTCGTTCACTATCACGCCGGTGTCGGTGGGAATCAGCTTTCCCTTGTCGACGCCGGTGATCTCGCTGTTGGTCTTCTCCGATATCTTTCCTTTCTTGAGTGTCATCACCTTATAGTCGCGCGACTCACCCTTCTTCTCGCCCTTCGCCACATACTCGCGGTTCTGGATGGTGGAGATAGTGGGAGCGTAGGTCGACGGGCGGCCTATGCCGAGCTCCTCGAGCTTCTTGACGAGCGAGGCCTCGGTGTAGCGCGGCGGCTGCTGGGTGAAGCGCTGCGTGGCGGTGACCGAATCGGCCTCCATAGCCATTCCCGTCCTCATAGCGGGCAGCGTGCTGTCCTCGGCTGAGGCGTCGGCATTGTCGTCGTCGGTCGACTCGATATACACTTTCAGGAATCCGTCGAACTTGATTACCTCGCCGGTAGCCGTGAACTTCTCGCGGCGGCAGTCGATGTCGATGTCGACGTTGGTGCGCTCCATCACGGCGTCGGCCATCTGCGAGGCTATGGTGCGCTTCCATATCAGGGCGTAGAGTTTCTTCTCCTGAGCCGTGCCGGCAATGTCGTGCTTGTCGATATATGTAGGGCGAATGGCCTCGTGAGCCTCCTGTGCGCCCTTGGAGCTCGTGTGATATTTCCGCACCCTCAGGTATTCCTCGCCGATATTCTGCTTGATTTCGGCACTAATAGTGCCAATTGCGAGACTCGAGAGGTTCACCGAGTCGGTACGCATATATGTGATATGTCCCGACTCATAGAGCTTCTGAGCCACCATCATGGTTTGAGCCACGGTAAATCCAAGTTTGCGGGCTGCCTCCTGCTGCAAGGTCGACGTGGTGAACGGGGGTGCCGGCGAGCGCTTCACGGGCTTAACCGTCACGTCGCCCACGGTGAACCGTGCCGTGCCGCATGCCTCCAAGAAAGCGCGTGCGTCGGCCTCGGTGGCAAGTCGCTGCGACAGCTCGGCGTCGACTGCCGTGCCGCTGCCCTCGGGACGCATGCGCGCCACGATGCGGTAATACTCCTCGCTCCTGAATGCCGCAATCTCCTTCTCGCGCTCCACGATGAGGCGCACCGCCACGCTCTGCACACGGCCGGCCGACAGCGCCGGCTTGATTTTGCGCCAAAGCACCGGCGACAGCTCGAAGCCTACTATGCGGTCGAGCACGCGGCGGGCCTGCTGCGCGTCGACAAGGTTGATGTCGATGTCGCGAGGATTCTCTATGGCATGCAGAATGGCGCTCTTGGTGATTTCATGAAACACTATGCGCTTGGTCTTAGCAGGGTCAAGCCCGAGCACCTCATAGAGATGCCAGGCTATGGCCTCTCCCTCGCGGTCCTCATCGGAAGCCAGCCACACCATGTCGGCGCTCTTGGCCTCCTTCCTCAGGTTGCCGACGAGCTCCTTCTTCTCGGCAGGAATCTCATAGATAGGAGCATAGCCCTTGGCCACGTCGATGCTGAAATCCTTCTTGTGAAGGTCGCGGATGTGCCCGTAGCTCGACATAACCTTGTAGTCCTTACCCAAAAACTTTTCTATTGTCTTAGCCTTTGCAGGCGACTCTACTATTACTAAATTCTTTGGCATAATTTATTTCCGTGATTCAAATTCGGCGCAAAATTAGGCAAAAAACTTTTTATCTACATTATTAATTAAAGCAAATTTTGATAAAACCGTGGAAATCACTCCTATTTGAACTACGTTCAAAAAAATAATAGCTACTCGCGCCTTTTTTTCACCGACGCTATCGGCTCAGCCGGGTGCCTGCTGCCGACGCAAGGCCAATTATGAGCTCTTTTGCAGTTTTCACACTATTTTGCAGGATAATTATGGTAGAAATATGAAGTTTTTTGGTAATTATTTGCCAATTTGGATAAATATTAGTAGGTTTGTAGAAATTATATAGACGTTATATTGTAAATTATAGGATTTTATGACTTTTGCCGAGAAATGCAATAGAATATTCAGAGACACCACTGTAGCCTATCATGCCACCGACGATGTGGACGCTGCTTTCAATCAACCGTTTGAACAGGGGTGCATCGATGCCGACCTTGCCTTGAAAAACTGGATAGACGCGGTGCAGTGGCACCTTGAGGACATCATCCGCGACCCCAACATCGATCCTGTGGAGGCGCTGGCGCTGAAGCGGCGCATCGACCGCTCAAATCAGGAGCGCACCGACCTCGTGGAGAAAATCGACAGCTATTTCCGCGACCTCTACGCCGGAGTGAAGCCTTTACCCGGAGCGTCGATCAACACCGAGAGCCCGGCTTGGGCAATCGACCGTCTGTCGATTCTCGCTTTGAAAATCTACCACATGGAGCAGGAAGTGATGCGCGACGATGCCGACGCTCTACACATAGCGCGCTGCAAGGCTAAGCTCGACGTGCTCCTCGAGCAGCGCACCGACCTCGCTGCGGCCATCGACTCGCTGCTCGATGACATCGCGGCAGGGCGCAAGTACATGAAAGTGTACCGACAGATGAAGATGTACAACGACCCGGCCACCAATCCGGTGCTCTATGGCAAAAAATAGCGCGACCATGACGGCTGAGGGTGCTACCCACTTCAAAAATGTACTCATAGCGCGTTTTTCGGCTCTCGGAGATGTCGCTATGACGGTGCCGGTGGTCTATTCCGTGTGTCGGGCAAATCCGTCGACGCGCTTCATCATGATTACACAGCCCGTGGCGTCGACGCTGTTTATCAACGCTCCTGCCAACCTCGTGGTGGTGGGGGTGGATACCAAAGTGAAGTATCACGGCCCGGCAGGACTGCTGAGGCTGAAAAACGATCTCGTCTACAACTACAATATCGATGCATTCATCGACCTTCACGACGTGCTGCGAACATGGGCGATAGCCTTCTACCTGCGCTTAGCGGGAATACCCACCAAGCGGCTCGACAAGGGGCGCTCGGGAAAGCGCGCGCTCACCCGCAAGCACAACAAGCGCATGCTGCCGCTTATATCATCGCGAGCGCGCTACCGGGAGGTTTTCTACCGCATGGGGTTCTCCTTCGATGAGTCGTTTGTGTCGATTTATGGCGCCGGTAAAGCCGACGACGCTATTTTCGCCGACCTCACCAAGCCGAAGCGAGAGGGCGAGCAGTGGATAGCCATAGCGCCTTTCGCAAAGCATCAGGGCAAAATATATCCAATCGAAATGATGGAGAAAGTGGTGGATGGGGTGTCGCAGTGGGACAACACCCATATTTTCCTGTTTGGCGCCGGTGAGCACGAGAAGGAGATACTGCGACGTTGGGCCGACAAATATCCTAACGTGACCACGCTCGCCGACGTGAGGCACGGATTCCCAAAGGAGCTCGCCCTGCTGAGCCACTGCGACGTAATGCTCTCGATGGACTCGGCCAACATGCACCTCGCATCGCTCGTCAGGCTGCCTGTAGTATCGGTGTGGGGAGCCACACACCCCTACTGCGGATTTATGGGGTGGCATCAAGACGAGAGAAATGCCGTGCAACTCAACATGGCTTGCCGTCCGTGCTCGGTGTTTGGCAACAAGCCTTGCATGTATCACGACTACTTCTGCCTCAAGGGAATCTCTCCACAGCTAATTATGACTCATTTGCGCGACGCCATCGAATCAAAGAAACTCTGATACCGCACCTTAAGCTGCTCCACCCACCACCCACCCGACGACAACATTCCTTTTATCTCGCTGAATTGCAGCGCTTTCGCTATCGCAACCACACCTATCGGCGGGGCATATAATTCAATTTGAGCATATCGCGAGCACGGTGTCTGTAGCAGGCCGTGTGCCGATTTGTGCCCAAAATGCCTTACACAAACGCTTTTACTAATTTTGCACTTGCTGTTGGACTCTACAGCTATTTTTTCTATTTTGTTGATTAAAAAAGCTCATAATTTTAAAGTGTGAGAATTGATTATTCTGAAATAATACATAAATTTGCAGTTGATGAAGCGCTCTAATATGCCAAACAGGCATCGGAGCGGTTTATTACCATCAATAATTGAGAGTATATTGATGATAATTTTTTTAACAATAGAGAATCAAACTTTTTTTGAATCAATAAAAACCTTTTTTTATCATGACGAGAATATTATTAATTATTCCTGCCTTGATTGTAGCAGTGGGATTGGCCTCACTGTCTCACTCATGCGCTACAAGTGAGACGAAGCCAAAGAAGCAATTTGTGACCGTAGCCGATGGAAAGTTCCTCATTGGCGACAAGGAGTATAAATACGTAGGAACCAACTTCTGGTATGGTGCCATTCTTGCCTCAGAGGGCCGCGGCGGCAACCGCTCACGGCTTCGCGCCGAGCTCGACACACTTAAAAGCATGGGAATCAACAACCTGCGCATACTTGTGGGTGCCGAAGGCGACGAAGGACGCACGGCACACATAGAGCCGGTGCTGCAAACGAAGCCCGGAGTGTACAACGACACTATTCTGCGCGGTCTCGACTATCTTATTGCCGAGCTCGAGAAACGCGACATGAAGGCGGTGCTCTACCTCAACAACTCATGGGAGTGGAGCGGCGGATTCGGAAGTTATCTCGAATGGACGGGAAAGGGCTTGGCTCCCATTCCAAGTGTCGACGGATGGATTACCTATCGCGACTATGTGAGCCAATTCGCACGCTGCGACTCGGCCCTTACGCTATATTTCAATCATATAAAGGCCATAGTAGGGAGGGTGAACAGCGTCACCGGCGAGCCTTACAGCGAGAGCGAGGCCATAATGTCGTGGCAGATAGCCAACGAGCCGAGAGCCTTCAGCGACGAGAGCAAGGAGGCTTTTTCAAAGTGGATTCATGATGCCGCCAAGCTGATAAAGAGCATCGACTCCAACCATCTTGTGTCGACGGGAAGCGAGGGCAAATATGGCTGCGAGTGCGACATCGACCTGTGGCGCCGCATCCACAGCTATCCCGAGGTGGACTATGCCAATATCCATATCTGGCCCTACAATTGGAAATGGATAAGCAAAGAGACTATCATCGACGAGTTGGACAGCGCCTACGTGAACACAGCATCCTACATCAAGGAGCACTACGAGCTTATAAACCCTGTGGGAAAACCTCTCGTGCTTGAGGAGTTCGGCTATCCCCGCGATAATTTTGCATTCACGCCGGGAAGTCCGACCACCGGACGCGACGCCTACTACAAATATGTGTTCTCGGTGGTAGAGGAGAGCGGAATGATTGCCGGTTGCAACTTCTGGGGATGGGGAGGAATGGCCAATCCGGCACACGTCATCTGGCAGCGTGGCGACGACTACACCGGCGACCCAACCCAGGAGGAACAAGGACTATACTCGGTGTTCACAGCCGATGAAAGCACCGTAGGAGTGATAAAAGAGATGATAAAAAGAATAACAAATAAGCAATAAGG
>JBJEKJ010000020.1:0-15963 GCA_051878575.1 Muribaculaceae bacterium
GCGGAGTGCGATTCAATTGAAAAATTTGCCGAAAAAACGTTAAATGATAATATTTTTGATTTTCGTCAAATGAATTTTTATATCTTTGCACTCAGAGAAAAGAAAAAACTGGCTCGGGCGTCGATTCGCCAATACAGATTGAATCATCTCGTGGCAGCAATTCTTTCCTCGGGCAACGGAACTAAGGAAAGTCCGTGGGTGGTAATTTCACCAAACCATGAGTACGATCTCCTGAACTTCCTCGGATATGTGGCCACCGACCATAAAGAGTTGGACAATAATATCGACTACATTTCCGTTAATAAAGTGAGCAAGAAATCGCCCGACGGGTTTTATTTCGACGCCTCACGGATTTTTGAGGTTGCAAATCAAAAATTTGCCACTAAAAAAGAATAAAGACAGACAATCAATATAATAGCACTCGAAAATAATAGCACTATTAAAAAGGAGACCATCGCAGCTGTGAAGCCCCGATGGTTTTTTATTTTCCCCTATCCCACAAAAAAACGGCTGACCCGCTATCCACCGAAGGAGGCGGATGCAAGGGCAAGAGTCTCGGGCTTGCCGACGTCGAACCAACGGTAGCCCTGCGGTGCATAGCTCATAATCTTTAGTTTGCGGCACATAGCCACATAGAAAGGCACAATCGAGAATTTAGGCTCGGTGGCATATTCGGCCAAGCTCTCGAAAAGCGATGGCGAAATCACATGTATTCCGCCAAAGGCCATCTCCTGATACTCACCGGGCGTATAGACGAATCCGGCGGGGAGCGTATCGCCGGTGCTCTTGTTCACCCAGCCGCAAAGTCGGCTGTCGGCATCGCAAAGCAGATAGCGTGCCGTGGAGCGACGCGCCGTCAGTAATGTGGCGTCGGCTCCGTGTCCAAGATGATATTCATAGAATTTGCGCAGGTCGAGGTCGGTGAGAATGTCGGCATTATGCACAAGGAAAGGCTCGTCGCCATCGAGCCACTCACGTGCCTTCAATATGCCACCGCCGGTGTCGAGCAGCATGCCGCGCTCGTCGCTGATGTGGATGTCGACGCCAAAGCTATCGTTGGCGGCAACGAAATCGATAATCTTCTCGCCGAAATGATGCACGTTGATTGTGATGTCGGTGAAGTTATATGCAATAAGATTCTCTATCACGCGCCGGAGCATCGGCTTTCCCGCCACCTCAACGAGAGCCTTCGGGCGGTCGTTGGTGAGCGGACGCAGGCGCGTGCCAAGTCCGGCAGCAAAAATCATCGCTTTCATAGCCCGCTATATTTTGGTCAATTAGCCTTAAACGTCTGCTCTATGTTTTGCTCGCGGTGCACGAGCTCCACCTTCACATTGAATTTCTTGTTGATGTGCTCGGCCATTTTCTGGGCGCTGTAGACCGAGCGGTGCTGTCCGCCGGTGCAGCCGAAGCACACCATCATATTGGTGAATCCGCGCTCCATGAAGCGCTTCACGTGTGCGTCGACAAGCTCGTAGGCATGCTCAAGGAAAGTGAATATCTCGCCGTCGTCCTCAAGGAACTTTATCACAGGCTGGTCGAGTCCGGTGTAAGGCTTGTAGCGCTCATATTTGCCGGGGTTGTTCACCGCGCGGCAGTCGAACACATATCCGCCTCCATTGCCCGAAGGGTCATTGGGAATACCCTTCTTGTAGGCGAAGCTCATCACGCGCACCGTGAGCGTGCGCTTCTGCAACTCGTCGGTGAACTGCCTCATGTTCACAAGCTCGGTGAGCACCTTGCTCAGATAGGGATATTCGGGATAAGGCACCTTCAGCAGCTCGCGCAGATTGGCGATGGCATAGGGCACGCTCTGCATGAAATGAGGCTTCTTCTCAAAATAGCCCCTGAATCCGTAGGCGCCGAGCACCTGAAGGGTGCGGAAAAGCACGAAATGGTGCAGCTGCGCATAGAAATAGTGCTCATTCACCGGCTGATACTTGCGCAGAGCATCGATATATTCCTTTAGCAGCTCGCGGCGAAGGCTATCGGGGAAATTGGCCTTGGCTTGCCACAAGAATGACGCCACATCGTAGTAGACCGGACCTTTGCGGCCTCCCTGGAAATCGATGAACCACGGCTCACCGTCCTTCACCATCACGTTGCGCGACTGGAAGTCGCGATACATGAACGTAGCCGACGAGCTGCGCAGCAGCACATCGGTGAGACGCTGAAAGTCATCCTCCAGCTTGTCCTCGAGGAAATCAAGACCCGTAGCCTTCAAGAAGCAATATTTGAAGTAGTTGAGATCCCACATTATCGAGCGGGCGTTGAACGACGGCGCAGGATAGCAATGGCTGAAGTCCATGCCGTCGGCTCCGGCAAACTGCATGTCGGGCAGCTTGCGGATGGTCTTCACAAGCAGGCGCTTCTCCTCCTCGCTGAAGACGCTCGTCAGGCGGCCCTTCTCTATCACATTGTAGAGAATGGTATCGCCGAGGTCCTCCTGCAAGTAAGCTATATGATCGTCGGAGCAGCAAAGCACCTTCGGCACCGAAAGGCCCTTCTCGCTGAAGTGTCGCGACATATACATGAATGCGTCGTTCTCCTCAACCGAAGTGCCCACCACGCCGATTAGCGTCGGCTCGCCCTTCAGCCTGAAATAGCGGCGGTTTGAACCCGACGACGGCATCTCGGTGATTTCCACCGAATCATTGCCGGTATATTGCCTATAAAGCTCGTTTAATATTGCTGGAATCATAACTACTAAATATTTTGAGTGCAAATGTACGACAAAAACACGAGAATCCATCATTCGCCTGCCAAAAACCGCTCCTTTTTGGCTCCAAGCGGAGAGTGTGGCACATAACGGCCCCGACGGACACGCTCGTGCCACCGCACAACGGCAATCAGCGCGCGATTATGTCGCGCACCACGAGCGATGCGAGTGTGAACCCGAAAATCGCGGTGATATGAGCCAGCGTGCCGTTGACACGCTTTCCCTCGGGCTGCTCACCGCGGTTTCTCACCAACTCGTCGCTATACACGCACTTGAACTTTCGGCGAGGGAACTCGCCCGACTTCTTGAAGCGGCGTCGCAACGCGGCGGCAAGGGGGTCGCCCTTCACATTCCAGAACTCGGTCACCGATATTCGCTGCGGGTCGAGCTTCATGGCTGCTCCCATCGACGAGAACAGGCGTGTCGCCGCCCCGGCCTCGCAGGCCCGGCGTATCAGCAGAGCCTTATTCTCCAAGCTGTCGATGGCATCAATCACATAGTCGTAGTCGCCGAGCCTGAAACCTTCGGCGGTATCGGCAGTGTACATCTCATTGCGCGCCACGATGTCGACGTCAGGATTGATGTCGCGCATGCGGCGGGCAAGCACCTCCACCTTCAGCTCGCCAAGCGTGGAACGGGTGGCAGGCAGCTGCCTGTTGACGTTCGACTCGCACACGCGGTCGAAGTCCACTATCGTGATATGCCCTATCCCCGAGCGCACAAGTGCCTCAACGCACCAGCTTCCCACGCCGCCCACGCCGAACACTATAACCCTTGTCAGCGCCATACGCTCCATAGCCTCGCCGCCCACAAGCAGCTCGGCACGGCCGAATATGCTGTCGATTCCGTACATAATCCATTAATTTTCCCGCAAAATTAGCACCTCCTCACCTCTTTCACAAATTTAATTCTCCATTTCTTCCACACCCGTTGTCACTTTTTGCGGGCTACTACTGCAAAAAATGTGAGTTTTGCCCCGTAGCGGCTGAAATATTGCAGAATTATTGTAATTTTGTACTCATATAATCACACTAATTGACCGCGCAATGGAAGCCACAAGACCAAAAATCCTCATTATCTACACCGGAGGCACTATCGGAATGATTGAGAACCCGGTGACGCGTGCCCTGCAACCTTTCGATTTCACTCACCTTATCGACAACGTGCCGAAAATAAAGATGCTCGACTACGACATCCACAACATCCAGTTCAACCCTCCTATCGACAGTGCTGCGATGGGGCCCTCGCACTGGAGCGACATGGCGGCTGCAATAGAGGACAATTACGACAACTTCGACGGCTTTGTGGTGCTGCACGGCACCGACACGATGGCGTTCACCGCATCGGCACTGAGTTTCATGCTCGAGAACCTTCACAAGCCGGTAATCATCACCGGCTCGCAGCTGCCAATAGGCGAGGTGCGCACCGATGGTGAGGAGAACCTAATCACAGCTTTGCAGGTGGCCGCCTCGCGCGACAGCAACGGCGACCCGATGGTGCAGGAGGTGGCTATTCTCTTTGAGAACTACCTGTGGCGCGGAAACCGCAGCACGAAGATGAGCGCCGACAATTTCAACGCCTTCAAGAGCAACAATTATCCGCCATTGGCAAAAATCGGCTTAGGAATCCACTTCAATGAGGACTCGCTCTACCGCGTGCCATCGAAGCGACCGCTGAAGGTGCGCTACAACATGGACCCCAACGTGATGTTCATCGACCTGTATCCGGGAATGCCCGAGAGCACGCTTCGATACTTGCTGCACACGCCCAACCTGAAGGGCATAGTGCTGAAGACCTTCGGTGCCGGCAACGGGCCTATGGAATCGTGGTTCACGGGGGCCATACGCGACGCCGTGGAGCGTGGATTGGTGATTCTCAACGTGACGCAATGCGTGAACGGAGGCGTACACACCACTCTCTACGACACAGGCAACGGGCTGACGCGCGCCGGCGTGGTGAGCGGGCACGACATAACGAGCGAGGCCGCTATCACGAAGATGATGTATCTCTTCGGGATGGGGCTTCCAAGTGAGAATGTGAAAAAATACATGAGCTACTCGCTCTGCGGCGAGGTGACCATCTGATTCCCCCCCCTTTCCGCCACCCGGCGTCGAGGGGACCTCTCACCTATCTCTTTCGCTTGAAGAACTCAGTCATCAGCGAGGCGCATTGCTCCTCGAGGATGCCTGCGGTGACTTGTGTCTTTTTGTGGAATGGCGAGGCGCAGAAGGTGTGGTAGCCGCGCTTGTCGTCGGCAGCGCCATACACCACACGGCTCACCTGGCTCCATCCGAGCGCGCCGGCGCACATCAGGCACGGCTCCACGGTGACGTAGAGCGTGCAATCGGCAAGATACTTGCCACCGAGATAGGCGGCGGCCGATGTGATGGCCTGCATCTCGGCGTGTGCCGTGACGTCGGTGAGCGTCTCGGTGAGGTTGTGCGCGCGGGCTATTATCCTGCCACCGCACACCACCACGGCCCCAACCGGAACCTCGTCGCGCTCGGCAGCCTGCCGCGCCTCATCGAGTGCGGCAAGCATGAAGCGCTCATCATCGTTCTTTGGAGTGATTTTCTCAGCCATATTTAGTAGACGTCAGTGGAAATTAAGGCGCCAAGCCGCTACAATATCACCTTGCGCACCACACTGCCGCAGCGCACGATATACACCTGTCCGCGCGGCAAGTCGCGAATCTCGCCCGACTCGGCCCTCTGCTGATAGCGAAGGCGCCCGAACGAGTCGTACACGTAGACCCACTCGCCCTGAATATCGCCTACGGCCTCCACGCGCACCACGCCTCCGGTGGCAAATATTCTCACACTTCCGGCATCGGCCGATGCCTCGTCCACTCCGGCATCGCCCACGGTGTAATACACCGGCTCACCGTCGCTGAAGCAATTGGTAGGCACAATCCTATATGTCTTTTTCGTCCCGTCTACCGGCAGGAAGTAGCGCTCGGCGGCGGTTATCGCCACAAGGCGGTCGGTATCGTCGTAGATTCTGTAGGCAATGTTCTCGCCAAGCGTAATCTCCTCATAGTCGCCACGGTTCACGCCGCTCACGCTCACGTTCACCTCCACGGGCTCCGAGGGATAGATGGTGAACGTCTCGGTGTCGTTCCACGGGGCAGTCGACGAATAAGCGTCGACCGAAGCGTCGGGCACCACCACGTCGATACCCGTCAGGTCGATGAATATCGCCCATCCAGTGGCTTTTGGCGGCGTTACTGCCGCACAATAAATCTCTACGAGGCTGTGGCAGTTGTTGAAGCCGTAGGCGTCGATAGTTTTCAGCGTCGACGGCAGCATGGCGGTGTGCAGCGCCGTACACGACTGGAAAGCGCCGTTGCCAAGCAGCGTCACGCCCTCGGGCAGCACTATCGCCGTGATCGGGCAGCCGGCAAAGGAGCTGCGCGACACGGTGGTGATATATGGCGGCAAAGTGACGTTGGCAAGGTTCTCGCAGAAATAGAAAGCGCTGTCGCCGATGGCTGTCACCGTAGCCGGTATCTGCACGTCGGTGATATTTGAGCGCTTGAAAGCGTTCTTGGCAATCGAGGCCACCGTGCAGTTGATGCCCTCATAGCTCACACTCTCGGGAATAATCACCACCCCCGAGTAGGCTGGCGCGCCGTCGTCCACCGCAGTCACCTCAGCCTTCTTGGTGTCGATATCGACATTGTAATAAAGGTCTCCGCTCTTCAGATCGGCCGTCCGGCCGTATATTGCCGGCAGCATGGCCGCCATGCAGAGGATTACTGTGCAAATTCGCTTGTTGCTCATATATGAAATCTCATTTAGTAGTCAAAACAAAGACGCCCACAGGTCACTCCCGATAGTACACGCGCTTCACGCGGTTGGAAATCGAGGTGAGAATCTCGTAGGGGATGGTTCCGCGCACTGCGGCAAGCTCCTCCACGGGGATGTGCGAGCCGAAAATCTCCACCGTGTCGCCCACCTTGCAAGCGGCGTCGGTCACGTCGATCATGCACACGTCCATGCAGATGTTGCCCACGGTCGGGCACAGCGTGCCGTTCACATACAGGCTGATGCTGCCGTTGCCGAAATGGCGGTCTATGCCGTCGGCGTAGCCCACGGGGATGGTGGCGATGCGCGAGTCGCGACTCAGTACGCCACGGCGGCCATAGCCTATCGTGGTGCCTGCCGGCCACTCCTTGATGGAGATTATCACAGTGTGCAGCGACGACACCGGACGCAACGCGCTCTCCGAGCCATCGGTGGTGGTGGAGATGCCGTAGAGGCCTATGCCAAGCCGCACAAGGTCGAACTGATGCTCGGGAAAGCGCACGATTCCCGTGGTGTTCAGTATGTGGCGCATGATGTGATGCTTGAATCCGTCTTGCAGAATCTTGCAGCACTCGTCGAAATATTCAAACTGGCTACGGGTGTAGTCGTCCTGCCCGGGCTCGTCGGCGACGCACAGGTGAGAGAACACCGTGACCGGCTTTATGGCATCCTGCGAGCGCAGCAGCCTCACGAGCGCCGGCAATTGCTCCTTCAGGAATCCGAGGCGGTGCATGCCGGTGTCGAGCTTGATGTGCACAGGATAGTCGGTGATGCCGAATTTCTCGGCCTCGCGTATTATAGCCTTGCACTCCTCGAGGCTGAACACCTCGGGCTCAAGGCTGTAGGAGAACATCGCCTTGTAGTTCACCACACTTGGATTCAGCACCATTATAGGCATCGTGATGCCCGCCTTGCGCAGCCCCACGCCCTCGTCGTGTACTGCCACGGCGAGATAGGCGGCTCCGGCATCCTGAAGAGTCTTGGCAAGCTCGTAGGAGCCTGCGCCGTAGCCCGACGCCTTCACCATGCACACGATGCGCGTGGGCGGCGTGATGCGCGAGCGGAAGAAGTTATAGTTGTGCACGATAGCGTCGAGGTTCACCTCAAGCACCGTCTGATGCTGCTTCGCCTCGAGCATATCGCTTATTCTGTCGAACTCAAATTCGGGGGCTCCCTTCACGAGAATCAGCTCATCCTCGAAGTCGCTCTGCGACATTTCGTCGAGGAATTCGGCCGTAGTTCCGAAAAACTGCGCGTCGACGTCGAAAATATGGGAAAACTGCCCTATCTCCCTGCCGATGCCTATCAGCCGGCTCACGTTCTTGCGGCGCAGGAGGTCGGCCACGCTGGCGTAGACCTCGTCGCGCGGCAGCGACTCGTGCATCACGTCGGAGAGAATCACAGTGGTCGATGTGCGCTGTGTGGAGCGCCGTGCCACGAAATCGAGCGCCGGAGCGAGCGAGTTGAAGTCGCTGGTATAGCTGTCGGCTACCACCATGCAGTTGTTCACTCCCTCCATCACATTGAGGCGCGTTCCCACCTTGGTGAGCCTGGCGAGCCTCTGAGCAATCGTGGCAGGGCTTACGCCCATATATGTCATCACCGCCATGCAGCAGATGGCGTTCTCAATATCGGCATCGTCGGTGAAAGGTAGCTCCACATCACCGGGCACGCCCATAAAGCAGCATGATATTCTCGACGACTTCTCGCTCTTCTCCACTCCCGACACGAACAAGGGGGCATCGACGTCGGTCGACGACCACGACACCTCCTGAGCCACCGATAGAATAGGCTCCACGGTGGAGGATATCACCTTGCTGTCGCGATTATAGATTATGCAGTCGCAGGCGGTGAGCAGGGTGGCCTTCTCACGCGCCTTCTGCTCCACCGAGGCAAATCCCTCGCTGTGCTCGCTGCCTATATTGGTGAAAACGCCTATCGTGGGGCGTATCATCGACTGGAGCGTTGACATCTCGCCGGGGAGCGATATTCCCGCCTCGATGATTGCGAGCGAGGTGTTCTCGTCGATTTCCCACAGCGACAGCGGCACACCAATCTGCGAATTGAAACTGCGCGGACTGCGCACGATATTATAGTCGTCCTTAAAGAGGCTATATAGCCACTCCTTTACCGAAGTCTTGCCACGGCTGCCGGTGATGGCAATCACCGGAATGTCGAAACGCCGGCGGTGATAGGTGGCTATGGCCTGCAATGCCGAGCGGGTGTCGGCCACCACAAGGAAATTGGCATCGCCAAGCTCCCGGGGAATACGGTCGATATTGTCGACGACAAAATTCCTCACTCCGCTCTCATAGAGAGTCGCTATGTAGCGATGTCCGTCGTTATTGCTCGTGCGGATGGCAAAAAAGAGTGTTTCGGCAGGAAACGTCAATGAGCGTGAGTCGGTGAGCAGGTAGCTGACCACCGCACTACTGTCGCTAAGCTCGCTCTGAGACAAGTGCAGAATCGACGCTATTTCCTTTATCGAGTATTTCATAGCCAAATAACATTTGTCGGCAGCGTGCAAAGTAGCACGCGCGCCTGATTACGATGCAAATTTACAACAATCGGGCACAGAATCAAAACTAATTCGCACTTTTGTGCTTTTTAACCCACAGTAGGCACGTCGCCAAAGCCCGATAGCCCGACCCGAATCGCCGATACAATCCACGAGGAAAATACGATTCCACAATTATGGAATCAATAGCGCATGGATGCGAAAAAGGCAGCTACGGGAGTGCCGTAGCTGCCTTGACGCTTGATTTCTCAAGAATTACGTATTCTTGACGCTATTACTTCTTGATGAGCTGAGCAGCCTGCTTGTTCACCTTGACGATGTAAGAGCCGGCAGCGAGATTCTCAACGTTCACAGTAGCCTTGTTGCCCTCGATGTTGGCCGGAGCTGCAATCATGGCACCTGCAAGGTTGTAAACGGCGATACTCTCAATCTCCTCTCCTGCCTCAACGGTAACGACGTCGGTAGCGGGGTTAGGATAAACGCTCAGTGCGCCTGCCTTGTCGGCGAGAGCGGCGTCAACGCCGGTAGATATCAAAGTACCCTGTCCCGGTGTTACCACCTCGGCATTCTCACGTGGCAATGCAACGACCATAAGACCCGTAACGCGGTTCACGGCGAGCAAGTTGCCTGCATAGTCGAGCTTGAGCTGATTGATTTCAGTTGCGCCCGGAATCGAGAATGAGTATTTGAAATTGAACTCGGGAGCACCTGTCTCGGTCCAATAGATATCGTAGACGCGAATGTTGGCATTACCATCAACGATATACATTACATTATTCACCTCGTCGATAGCAAGACCGCCACCCTGACAACCGTTAAGGTCGGTCATATTTCCTGCATTGAAGAGCATCTCTCCATCATAATTTGAGAATACGAATGCCGGTGCGCCGGTGTTGTTATTTCCTGCTCCACGAATCTGCGACAGGAAGATGCCGTTATCGGTGAGGTTAACCTCAACATTCGTATTAAGCATCTTAGCCGAAGGAGTGGGGAATACTGCCGATGGAGCCTTGTCCCAAGTGTCGGCTGTGCCAATGTCGTAGCGAACGGCCTTATTTCCGTTTCCTTCCGGATAATCCTCGCAGAATACAAACATCTGGCGGTCCTCGCCTTTTCCGCGGAACGCTACACCGGTTGTGCTACCACCCACGGCAACGCCTTCGGCATTCACAATGCGACCGGAAGATTCGCGGGTTCCCACAAATACGTTGGTAATATCATCTGAGCCCGATTGCGGGTCGAACATCCACAAGCCGGAATGAGCATCGCTCCAGTCGGTGAGATAAACCTTACTGTTGCTTACCGCAATACGCAACGGCGATGATGTGTTACCCGAAGTGAATTTATCGGCAAGATAAGTTCTCTTTTCGTTGAGTTGTGCATCATATACCTTCAAGCCGCTTGATTTTCCCTTGGAAACATAGACATTGCCAAACAACGGGCTTTCAGGATCGTTATCGACAGCTACACCGCCACGAAGACCGTTACCGAAAGTAGGACCTGCATAAACCAACGTAGGAGTACCTACAGTGTTGCTCTCCACTGCAACACCCCAGGTGTACTTACCTACGGGAAGGCCCTCAGTACTTGCAGAGTAGGAGTGCTCGCCCTTGTCGAGTGCGCCCATAGGAATATCGAAGAATTCTTCCTCTATCTCGCCTTCCTCCTCGCCTTCTTCTGCTGATTGTGATTCGCTGTAAACACGGATTGCAACCTCCTTGGCAGCTGCCGAGATCTTGAAGGCGAAGTTGACATTGTCGCCTACTTGCTCAGCCTTAAGATCGTAGGCATAGGCTGTGATGTTCTTGGGCTGCTCTGTACCGGCAGTCGTGAGCTTGGTCACAGTACCGCCTTCGTTCACAGTCACAAGGTCGATATCGGCGGCAGTCACAAGACCGTCGTCATCCTTTGTCACCGTGGTAAGTCCGGCTGCCGTGATTGCGGCTGCCGTAGCCTCGTCGGCAGTCTTCACTGCCACAAGGCTTGCATGGTCGAGACCATCGGTGATATCGATAATCTTAACGACAGGCTTCTCATCCACAACGTCGCCGGTAACCATGAGTGAGTGACCTGCATACTTGAAGAACGAAACCTTTGCGCTCGGAACGTTCACAAGTCCCTCGGCGAGGTCGACGTAAGCACCGGTAGTCTCAGTGATACCATATTGACGGGCAACGTGCTTGCTACCGCTGATAATGAATCTATCGGCATCGAGCGGCGACAGGTTGAGTGTATAGTCGTCGCCGAATACGTCTTTTGCATGGGCGGCGCCGAGCTTGTTGTTGAAGCCGTAGCTTACCTGCTGTCCGTCGACGATAGTGAACATATTATTGAAAATCTTCACACCCGATGCAGTGAGCGAAGTGAGAACAATAGTACCCTCAGCCATTGTTCCCTTGTAGAACATTGAACCGCCGGTATAAGCACGGTAGAAGTTACCCGAAGCCATGCTCTTGAACCAAATTGCAGGATTGCCCTCGGCAATTCCGTCGGCCCCGTTCTCCCACTTGTAGACGTTTATATCACCGCGAGTTTCTCCAAATTTTATAGCCTGGGCATCATCATAATGACATATATCCATAGAGCAGCCCACGAGAACGCCATCGGCAGTAACTGCGATATCCGATACTGCAAGCTCGGTGCCCTCGGTGCCCTCGGTGCCTAAAGTCTTCAGCACGGCATGAGTAGTGGCATCAATCACATAGATATAAGGAGCCTTAGCCTCGTCGATAGCGAGAACATAGAGGTTGTTGCCACGGAGAATCGAGCGGCGCACCGTCTTGCCCTCAAGCTCGGCGATGGCAGCCTCACGATAGCTTGTGCCAAAGTTGTACTCGCTTGCCACGGTGATAGCCGGGTTGTTGATTTCATCGGGGAAATCGGTGTAGACGATTTTCGGCGGCTCGTAGGTCTCCGACTCAAGATAAACGATAGGATAAGTAGTCTCGTTGGCCTTTACGGTAATCGGAGCCTTATACTCGTCGAACAGCGGCTTGTAGCCCTCGGCTGTAACATCTAAAGTGTACTCGCCCGGTGCGATGCCTTCGAATACGAACACGCCATTGTAGTTATTGTCGACAGTGTATTTGGCAACTTTATCACCACCCTTGTAGAGAGTGACAACGGCGCCGTTGATAGGCAGCCACTGGTCGATGGAACCTGCCGCATACTTGAAGAGGTCGCTCTGAATGCGCTCGTGGAGGTCCTTAACCGTACCCATGATGTAGCCGGTAGTCTCCTCCGTTCCTCCGAAATACTTGCAAATACCACGGGCATAGCGCACACCCTCCTGCCCGCAATAGTCGGGGTTCAGCGCACGGTGGCGCGCAGGCTGATAGGTGTGGAAGTATCCCTCGCTCAGGAAGCCGGGAGCGCCATGGTGAAGCACGCCGAGATAGCAGTTGTAAGTATTGCCGCTTTTTGGGTCGGTGCGGTCGTAGGAGCTTCCATAGAATGAGATGTCGCCGCGCAAGTTGGGCTGAGTAGGGCTATAATAGCTCATCACGTCGATTGCATTGGTGTAGAGCAACGGCCACATTGCGGCGGCAATATTATAGCTTCCTGCATTCATCTCATTGCCATTGCCGTCTTTTCCGGCATATAGGAACAGCGGATAGTTGGTCGATGTGCCCTCGGTGGCGGCATTGGAGTGCACTGAGAGGAACATATCGATGTTGTTGGCCTCAACCTCGGTGCTGATCTCACTCAGGGCGCGGTTGTAGAGCTCGGCATCCTCAGCGTCTTTCACATAGGGATACGGACCATTCTTCACGCGCGAATACATGATATTCTCATGCTTCACACCCATCTTCTCAAGGGTATTGCCGAGTTTGAGCACCTTCCAGAGGTTGGTGTTGCTCTCATAGAAACCGCAAGTGTCAGGACGACCGGTCTCAGAGAGTGCGGGATATGGGATAGTAGCCATCGGACGGTCGTTGGGACCCCAGCTTCCGTGACCGGCATTAAGATATACGCGAACCTCGTCGATAGTCTTGGCGTTCATTGCGCCGGCTGCCAAAAGAGCCGCTGCTGCAAATAAAAATACTTTCTTCATGGCTCAATTATTTTTTCAAGTTAATATTAATAATGTAGGCCTCGCCGTCGCTGGTGGTGAAAGCGATTTTCTCGCCATTGAGCGATGCGTAGGGATACATTGCGATAACTGAGCTGTCGGTGAGCGTCTGGCGTGTTCCATCGAGTGTCACAGCCACGATCGACGACGAAGTCACCACCTCGCCATTGTCCTTATCGTTCATTCCGACAACGATTTCATTGTTGTACCACTTCGGGGCGCGAATCAAGCCGAGGCTTGCCACAATCTTGCCGTTAAGGTCGGCAACGTAGGCACCGCGACCGCACACGAAATAGAGAACCTTGGTTCCATCGGGCGAGAGCGACTGCCAAATGTAGCTGAACTGCTGTCCGTTGGGCGAGAACACCTCAGTCTTGCCGTTGCGGGTGATCATGAGCTGACGATTCTTGATGGAAAGAACCGGAGCCGTGGTCACTGCCTTGCCTGCGCCGAGGGCCTTGGCCGATACCTTGCCATTGTTCACGGCTACTGCCGTAGCATTGTCGATAGCCACGCCCTGCACGTTGCGCGAGGCCTTCACGAGCTGCGACTTCTCGCCGGTAGCGAGATCGACCTTCTTCACCTCGTTGTAGCGAAGGCGATCCTTGAATGTAGTCTCACGATAAACTACCGAGGCACCGTCGTTGGCGATTTTTGCCTCGTAACCTGCACCGGCAGCCGATGTGATCGTGGTAGTCGCACCGGTAGCCAAATCAAACTTGCTAAGTCCCTGATTACGATTGTCAGTCACAAGGAGATAATCGCCTTGCGGGCTGATACCGGCCACAACCACACGATTGTTCTCGGGCATGGCAACCTTTTGAACTGAAGCCACATCCAGAACCTGTGCAAAAGCAGCAGAACTCAAGCAAAGAGCAAAAGTAAATAATACTTTTTTCATAAATGAGTTGTATTAAATGGTTAATAAAAAAGTTGTTTTGTATATAAATCAATGATTTACGTAGGTATTAATAATATAGTTATAGTTGAAATAGATAATCTTTATATCCTCAGATATACAAATGCTCTATTTTAGCACGCTAAAATTAGCAAATAATATTGAACAGACGAGCATCAATTATGTTTTTTGTACATAAATTTAGTGTTATTTAACATTGTCGCAATTACTCAAACTCCTCATCCTCGCACTGCCATTAGCTGCGGAATCAAATGGCAATTACCGTGCGTACAATCATCCACCGCGCCTCTCAGCGCGCCAACGTGGCAACTTGCGGTTTGGATTTTGTGCACTTTCGCCAATTTTGCGGTTTGGATTTTGTACACTTTCGCCGATTTTGTGGTTTGGATTTTGTGCACTTTCGCCGATTTTGCGGTTTGGATTTTGTGCAAAAAATAGTATATTTGCACTGAATTTCAAATTATTGCAATAATGACCTATTTCAAGCGACATATCGACCAATATTTGGAGCATTGGAAAAACAGCGAGAGCCACAAGCCATTACTCCTGCGAGGCGCACGACAGGTGGGCAAATCATCGGCCATCAGAAACCTCGGCAAGTCGTTCGAATACTATATCGAGATCGATTTGGAGAAGCGCAGAGACATAATCTCACTGTTCACCGACAACATCGACATAAAAATGATATGCGCACAAATAAGCGCAATCTTCAAAACGCCCATAATCCCCGGAAAAACGCTGCTTTTCATTGACGAGATTCAACTCTCGGAACGCGCCATAGCAAGTCTGCGGTATTTCTACGAGGACTACTCGGATTTGCATGTCGTAGCAGCAGGCTCATTGCTCGAATTCGCGCTACGAGAGATACCGTCATTCGGCGTAGGACGCATACGCTCCCTATACATGTATCCATTCTCTTTCGACGAGTTTTTAGAGGCTCAAGGGCATGATGGGCTTGTCGACTACAAGCGGCACCTCTGCTCGCCGGAGAATCCACTCCCCGAAGCAATGCATAATCAGCTTAACGAGCAACTACGCTCATTCTACTTGACCGGAGGAATGCCCGAAGCCGTATCAAAATGGATATCCACCCACGACTATACGGCATGCTCAGACGTGCACAATGACATTCTATCGACCTATACCGACGACTTCAAGAAATACAAATCGCGCATATCGCCAATACTGCTGTCGAACACTCTTAAATCAGTGGCTCGACAGGCAGGCGAGAAATTCACTCTAAGTCAAATCGACGAAACTACCGGCAGCCGTCAAGCGAAAGAGGCATTGACTCTGCTCACGCTTGCCGGACTTATCATTCCAGTGACACATTCATCATCCAACGGCATTCCTCTTGGCGCCGAGGCCAATGAGCGCTACCGCAAATACCTTATGCTCGACATTGGGCTGATGCAGTCGTTGCTTGGCCTAAAAGCCCAATCGATACTGCTCAGCGACAACATGGATTTTGTGAACAAAGGCGGAATGTCGGAGGTCTTCGCCGGATTGGAAATCATAAAATACTCATCGTGCACCATAGCACCGGAGATGTACTACTGGGTCAGGACTCAAAAAAACGCATTAGCCGAAGTCGACTATGTGATTGCCTTGAACGGAGACATAATCCCTATTGAGGTCAAAGCCGGCACAAAAGGGTCGATGCAAAGCCTACGGCAGTTTCTCGACACAAAACACAGCCACATCGGCATACGCACATCAATGGAGAATTTCGGCATGCTCAAGGACATACGCATTTATCCGCTGAGCTCGTTGAGCACGCTTCTTAGCCACGGCTGAGCGAGCCGTGAATGAACAAAACACGTGCATTACAGCGTTATGACATTAGGCGGCGCATAATGGCCCGCTCCGATTATTATTTATTATTACTGTCCGCTAAACTTTTTTAGAATCTAAAAAATTAGGGCTGGC
>JBJEKJ010000021.1:0-3656 GCA_051878575.1 Muribaculaceae bacterium
AGGTAGCCATAGAAATGGCGAGGCTCACACATCATGAGAGTGGGGAAAAACTTGTCGTTCCACTCCGGATAATGATCCATATAGGTGTCGATGCCAAGCTCAATGCCTGCCTTAGTTGGCTGGAAAGGAGTATGTCGGCAGTTTTTTACGGTGACGACTAAAGTTTCCACATTCCCGCTTATGCGTGTGTCGAGGTTGCACACCACATCTTCAGGCGAATAGTTAGCGCCCAAGCCTTCATCGGCATAAAAGCGGTGTTGCGATGCCTGAGCGGCAAGCGCAGCTACTGCAATGGATAATGAAACAAAAACTTTCTTCATGTGCTATTTTTATTAATGAAGGGTTGTATTACACAACTGAACACAACCCTTCTCTGCATGATAAAGTATTTATACTATTAATGAAGAAATCGAATTTCTCGTTATGTTATCTGTTAGTATCCTTCGTTTTGAATTACCAATCCACGACCCTCATTGATAATCTTTTGAGGCAGAGGGAAGAGAACGTGGTGAGGAGCAGCCGTGCGGCTCTTTTTATAGAGCTTGGCATAGGCAATGAATTTTCCGTGACGAATAAGGTCGCTGCGTCGCCATCCTTCGAAATACAGCTCGTGACCGCGCTCGGTGAGTACGGCGTTGAGGAACGATTCGAGGCTGCCGAAGTCGCCCACTTTGTATAATGGGATTCCGGCGCGTTGGCGCACCTTATTGAGCAAATCCACAGCCTCTTGGGTCACGCTGTTGGCTTTGCGAGCAAGTGCCTCAGCCTGAAGGGTGAGCACATCGGCATATCGCAGCACGATATAGTCGATAGCCGAGCCCGAGCCTGTGTCTTCAGGGTCTTCTCCATATTTAATTGGAACAGCACCCTTGTCGAGCACTCCACGCGGATTTGCCTCATTGTAGAGCACTCCGGCATTGCTGATGTATTCTCCGGCAATGGTAAGCAGTCGGCGGTCGCCCGGTTCATAGGTGTGATAGAATTGCCATGGTATTCGGTAGCCACCCCACGTCTGTATGTTTGGATTCTTTCGGGGATAAGATGAGGGCAGCACTTCCGACAGCCACAGTTGAACGTTGATACCGCGATCCTCAGTGCACGCCCAGATAGTTTCCTTGTTGCCCTCATTTTCGAGAGTGAATATATCCTTGTAATCGTCCACAAGCTGGTAGCCGTAATCGGGTTTCATAAGCTCATTCCCCACTTCTACAGCATCAGCCCAACGCTGCTCGTGCATATATAGGTGCATAAGGATTGTATAGGCAGCGCCGGCAGTGAATCTGCCATAGTCGGCATTGCCGTATGGAATAGTCTTGGGAAGATATTTAGCAGCTTCGAGCAGGTTGTCTTCGATATATTTCACGGTCTGCTCATCGGTAGAGCGGGGCACGATAATATTTGCAGCCGGATTGCTGAGCGACTCTTCGGTAGGAATCTGAATACGCCCAAACATATCGTAGAGGATATAAGCAAGCCAGCCGCGACCGCAGTAAGCCTGTGCAAGGAGCTTGTTCTTGTTCTCTTCGGAGATAGAGCCCATCTCCTGTATGGTCTTGATAATATTGGTCATACGCGAGAGGCAAGAGATGTTGTTGCGGTAGATGAGCGAAGGACCCTCACCATCTGTTGGGTTTGCGTTGAAATTCACATTGATTAGGTCAAACCAATATACGTCTTGCCACCTGCAATCGCCCATGTCAGTGCACATATCGTTGTAGATTTGCACACCACGGTTGCTCGTGCAAAAAAGACCTTCAAACATATTCGAGCGGAAAGGCGCATACACTCCACCCACGAGCAGGGCATTCACATCTTCCTCATTTTTGGGGAATACAGAAGAGTTATAGGAACTATATACATTTGAAGTGAGGTCGGTGCATGCCGTAGAGCCAAGCAATCCTGCGCATGCAACCAATGCATATATAAATCTATTAGTCATAATCTTAAAATTGTTTTGTTGTTTCATACGATTATCAGAATGTAATCTCCACACCGAAGTTGTAACTTCTTATATTAGGATAAGCCCACGATGAGTCGTTGGCGTCGGTCTCCATATCAAGACCCTTGTAGTTGGTGAGCATGAAAGGATTTGTGACATCGGCATAGATGCGCAGTTTCGACAAGCCTTTTTTCACCGGCACGTTATATCCGATAGTGATATTGCGGCAACGCACAAACCAGCATTTCTTCATGTAGAATGTAGTGGCTCCCGAATCGTAGGTGTTGTACATCTGGGCATAGCCTGGACGCCAGCCGGTAGGATTGTCGGTGCTCCAGATTTCAGAAGCGCTTACAGGTACATTGCGGCCGTTATCGATTGAGCTAATAGAGCCGAGCCACATATCATAGTAGCTGCCCGTGGTCCACTGGTTGAAATGACCGTAGAAGTAGATATTGAAGTCGAAATCCTTGTATCGGAATGAATTGTTGAAGCCTAAGATGAAGCCCGGGTCACTCGAGCCGAGATACACGCGGTCGGCATCATTGATTTTGCCATCGGGCTTGCCTGTGAGAATAGGCAGACCATGCTCATCGGTCTTGAAAGTGCCGTCAGCATTATAGCTGTAGCCATTTATATCTTTTACTTTGATCTGTCCGGCAATAGCATTTGGCATATATGGAATCTCCTCGCCGGGCTGAACAAGTCCATCGGCTACATAGAAGCCCTGCCAAGAACGAATTGCACCTTTATATTGTTCGTAGGCAGCAGGATTCCAACCCTCGGCACGCTCTTCCCAGCGGTCGCGATAGAATGAGAATGTGAAGTCGGAAGTCCATGAGAAGTCGCGATTGTCGATATTGGTGGTGTTGAGAGTGATTTCAAGACCATGGCTGCGAGTCTTTCCCATATTGTCGGCAATCGAGAGTACTTCGCTCAGGTGCTGCAGTGGACGCCAGTTGAGCAGATTTGATATTTCGCGGCTGAAATAGTCAACACTAAGGTTCAGGCGATTGTGGAAGAAGCCGAGGTCGATACCGGCATTATACTCAGTGGTAGTTTCCCAAGTAATTTCTGGATTTCCGAGTTGTGTAAGCTGAAAGCCGAGATATTCCGTTCCGCCAAAGCCGTGGTTGAAGCGATTGCCCCAATGGTCGCGGTCTTTATAGAGGCTGATAGCCTGATAACCGATGCTTGAGTTACCGGTCTGTCCCCAGCTGAGACGCAACTTACCATTAGAGAACCATGAGCGAAGGTCTTTCATGAAGTTCTCTTCCGAGAAGCGCCAACCGAGAGCTACCGAGGGGAAATAGCCCCACTGGTGTCCCTTGGCAAAGTAGGAGGAACCGTCGGCGCGGAGGGTAGCTGTGAGGAGGTAGCGTCCCATCAGGGTGTAGTTCACACGTCCGAAGAATGATGCCATCTCGTCGTCGCTACGCGATGAGCCTACCCAGGGCTTGGTGTATTGACCGAAGCTGAGGGCATTATAGAGCAACGCATCGGAGAGGAAATCGCTGTTGCCTGCCGATACGCCCTCCTTGTTGAATTTCTGGAATGAATAACCGGCTACTGCATTAAGTGAGTGAATATCGGCAAACTGCTTGTTGTAGCTTGCAGTGAACTCAAGCAGGTAGTCGTTCTGGTCATATTGGGCTATATCGGCTTGTCCGTTCACCTTCTGACCGTAGAGCGTAGTCTTAGGTAGATATACCGAACG
>JBJEKJ010000022.1:0-15631 GCA_051878575.1 Muribaculaceae bacterium
ATATCGCTCGACAAGAAGCTGCACGCAAACTGGGAGGCTTACGACCGCTACGTTGCACCAAGCCCCGATGCCGTTCCCTCGCGATCGCCCGGGGGCAAACGCTCCGCCTCAGGTGCAACTAAGAAATCCATCAAGAAGTCCGCAGAATGAAAAGGAATGCCAACATCGACCAAATCCTCCGACCGTTGAAAGAGACGCCTTTTCAGGCTTACCTTTCAAATGCCGTGCAGGTTGCCGACATTCTCGAATGGATTTTGGGGCAAGTCGGCGTCGCAGAAGTATGGCAGACTTCTTTCTCCATTTCCGAGGAGTTTCTGCGCCGCTTGTTCTTTATTACCAAAGACAAGCGCGTGTCGCGCATCAACCTCGTTCTCGACCACAAGGCTACCAACAAGACGCTTAAACTTTGGGCGTTCATCACCCAAGTTATCGAGCGCACCTATCTTGCTGACAATCACAGCAAGATTTTGTTGGTGAAATCCGAAGCCGGAGATACTGTTTCGGTTATCACCTCACAGAACTTGACCCGTGGCAACCGCCACGAATCAGCTTTTATCTCGACTTCGCCGGAGATTTTTGCAAATCTCTACGACCAAGTCAACGATTTAATAACAAATCACAGCGTACCCCTCCATGACCTATTCCGAGACAGAGTTAACCCAGATTGAGAAGTATGCCTCAATCTACCTCAAAATTTCCGACATCGCCGTGATACTCGACATCCCGGCTGATGTTCTTCGTGCCGATATCGCTGACCGAGGCACCGACGTTAGCAAGGCTTACCGCCGTGGCAAAGCCGCCTCAAAGGTCAAGCTTCATTCCCAGGAAATGATGCTTGCACAGGTCGGCTCGCCGCTCGCTATCGAGAACGCTCACCGCAATCTTCTCGACATGGAGGATGACGAGTAGCCGCCATGAGTTACCCAAATGCCATCGAAGTTTGCCGCGCCGAACTCTTTACAAAAGAGGTCGAACTGCGCGAACGCTATCCACAAGCACTTGTGGATAAGGTGCTTCGTGTGCGCGAAATGTATAACTGGTTTATCGCCAATCCCGACGGTACCGACCGCGAATTTGTCGCCGAAGTGTGCCAACGGCACAACATACACCGCACAACGGCGTATTCCGACCTTGCAGTGGTTAAGTCGCTGCTTCCCATGCTCGGCTCCGCTTCACGCGACTTCCACCGTTGGCGCACAAATGAAATGCTTATCGCCACTTACAAGATGGCGGAGAAGCGCAAGGACAGCAAGACTATGGAACGCGCCGCTACTGCATACGGCAAGCTCAACCGCGTTGACCTCGAAGACGAGCAGGCTATCCCGCTCGACCAAATTCTCGTTCAACCTTTCACGGCTACCGATGATCCGCGTGTCCTCGGCATCGAGCCTATTCCCAACATCGCCGAGAAAATCTCGTCGATGATTGAGAAATACCGAAAGGAAACTATCGACATTGAAGATGTCGAGTTTGAGGAATATGACCTCGAATTTGATACCCTTTTCCCTGACAAATCAGAATCCAACCCCGACGATGGCAGAGAAGAAAGTTTACTTTAACAAGCCCCAACGCCTTACACAACTTATTGGCGCGAACACTACCGTTATCGTCGCAGGGCGACGCACCGGCAAAACGGACAGCATCGCTGCTCCGTTTGTTCTGCGCAATATGCAGCGTATGCCCGGCTCCACAGGCGGCATCGTTGTGCCTACCTTCAAGCACGGATTGACTAACACAATTCCGGGCTTGCTCGCCGCATGGAAACGCTGGGGCTTCATCGAGGGGGTGCATTACGTCGTTGGGCGCAAACCGCCCAAGTCGTTCAAACTTCCCATCATCGACCCGAAAGATTATGAGCACGTCATATCTTTCTACAACGGGTCGGTCGCAGTGATTATTTCACAGGACCGCCCCGGCAGCTCAAACTCGCTAACGCTATCATGGCTGCTGGTCGATGAAGCCAAGTTTATCGACTACGCCAAACTCAAAGACGAAACACTACCTGCCAACGGCGGCATCAAGTCGTATTTTGGCAAACACTCCTTCAATCACTCAATTATGATATTGAGCGATATGCCGCAGACTCAGAAAGGCTCGTGGTTTTTGCACTACCGCGACAAGATGGATGTGGAGCTTATCAAGACTATCGAGGCCACGGTCTATGAGATATGGCGCACCAAAGAACGCATACGCGCCCTAAACGCCAAAGGCGAAACTGTACCGCCTTATCTCAAAGGCTACCTCCGTCGCCTCGACCGCGACCTGAACAAGATGCGCTCCGTCGCGGTCTACTACCGCGAGTATTCCTCCATCGAGAACTTGCAGCTTCTCGGCGAGAACTACATAAAGCAAATGAAGCGCGACCTTACTCCTTTGACCTTCCAAACCTCTATCCTTTGTCAGAGGATCGGAATTGCAAAGGACGGTTTCTATTCCTCTATGCGCGAGGGCCACAAGTACGATGCCAACGATAATCAATACCTCGACACCCTCGGTTTTGATTACGATTTCTCGGCTCTCGACTCTCGCGCCGACAAGGACGTTGACCCCGACGCGCCTATCTGTATCGGCATGGATTACAATGCAAACATTAACTGGATTGTAGCCGGACAGCCTCGCGACCGTCGGCTCAATGTGATTAAATCGTTCTACGTCAAGTTCGAGCGTAAGATACCGGCACTCGTCGAGGACTTCTGCCGTTACTATGCCTCGCACCGCAACAAGACGGTGGTCTTTTATTACGATGCAACGGCGCTCGGCTCAAACTATGCCGTCAACGAACAGGATTTCCGTTGGGTGGTAGTCCACGAGTTCGAGCGGCAGGGGTGGCGTTGCGAAGCCGTGTACCTCGGAAACCCGATGCGACACGATGAAAAATACTTGCTCATCAACCAAGGCTTCGCAGGTAAGCAACGCCTTATGCCCTTCTTCAACCGCTCGAACAACGAGGACTTGATTCTCGCCATCCAGTCTGCCGGTGTCAGCCGCGGACGCAACGGCTTCCGCAAAGACAAGTCCGGCGAAAAGCTCGCGGAAAGCGAGGAGGATTTATTAGAGCATCGTACCGACGGTACAGATGCGTTTGACACGCTGTATATAGGCTGTGAAAAGTTCCCTTACCGGGATACTTTCACACTGCCAACAGCGGGCATCATATAAATCCTCCGAGTCCGAAGTTGTCGGCTTGCCGCTTTGCTCCACAAAGAACACTCCTCGAACACCGCACCGACGGCACCGACGCCTTCGATACCCTCTACATCGGAGCGGAAAAATTTCCCTTTCGGGAGAGCTTTAGCCTCCCAACTTCGGGAATTTTGTAGCGGCAGTGAACGGCGAAGCCCTCGCGAGTGGGCTTGCAGCGTATGTCGGTTCTGCCGGTACGCGGTCGTAGAGCAAGACTCACCGCAAAAATTCCCTTATCACGATACTTTCTCGCTGTCAACGAGTGGCGTTATTTGAAACTGTCGATAAATTGTTGCGTCTATATGCCCTCTGTTTCAGAATAATTGAGTAACTTTGCTGTTGCATGCCAAAGGCTTGCTCGACATTTTGGAAAAATAAGAAGCGTTATGCTTATCTTGTAATTGGAAACCTGAGAAATTTTCGATTTGATGCAAGAGATAGCATAGTGGCTCTCACGCATATAGCGTGGGCTGCTATTGTTACATCTGCATCATGGGCTTTCTCAGGGCCTCCAATTAGACGTGGCATAGTTGGCTCACGTTTTCTTTATTAACAAAATCTCCAAACGAGCTGATGGAGAACAAAATAAGTTTATGACAAGATACATTTCACTAATAATTGCCGTTATCGGATTTATGCCTTTGTTTGCGCAGAAGGCGCAGATAAAGGCGAGTTATGACTATCATTTCTTCGATCCTCGCGGAATAGAGAAGCATCACGACTATATCCTGCTTGCGGGAACTGACTGCTCGAAATTCTATAATGAGCATACCCAATGGGTTGACTCCATGAGATGCACCGATAAGGGAAACCAATGGTACAATCAGACAAGTATGATTGTCATGGGGCAGGTTATGGGTAAACCTCGTGATGAGGTTGAGGCAATACTTGAATCATCCGGCGTCGGACAACCTGTAACTACATATATTGTAAAGGGAAAAGGAAAGTTCAAGGTGTGGGATATGGTCTATCATGAATATAGAAAGTATACCGAGGATATAGAAGAACGAGACTGGAGTATCACCGAAGATTCGGTGAAAACTGTTCTCGGATATGACTGTCTGTTGGCGACCGCCAACTATCATGGCCGTCAATGGAAAGTCTGGTTTACTCCCGACATACCGATTAACGCCGGGCCATGGAAACTGCTCGGTCTGCCGGGGCTGATTATGGAAGCGGTTGATTCGACAGGTCAGCACCACTTCACTATCACCGGAATAGAATCGGTAAACATGGATATTCCGAAAATCTATGAGCCGATAGATTATGAAAAGACAACTCGCAAGGAGTTTTTGCAACTGTGCAGATACCGATACGACAATTTCCAGGGTATGCGCGACCTGCATTTCGGAACGGACGCACCCAGAGTTTCACAAGAAAAAATAGATTACGAAACCGGCAAGCCTGGATTTGACCTTCTTGAAACCGATTACAGATGATTATGACAAGATACCTTTCTCTAATAATAGCCATTCTCGGATTTATGCCTTTATTCGCTCAGAAAGCGCAGATAAAGGCAGGTTATGATTATGAAATCAAAGTAGGTGAGAATGTGCGCAAAGCTCCGTATATTTTACTCAGCGGCTCGACCGGCTCAATGTTCTACAACCCGACCACTTTGTGGATGGATATCAATTCAAAGGACGATGCCGCATGTCAGGCTTATGGCGCGATGGCATCCGCTTTGCAAGAGGCCGGTCGGGGCAACGAGGTTCCCAACCGTTCGGCGAGCATATATGTGTTAAAAGATTTTGAAAAACAGGTGGAAACTGTTTATGACGATTACAGCGACCAGTTTGCCAAATACGATGAGCCTTTCGGTGAAATGCAATGGGAGATAATACCCGACTCAACCTCCACTATACTTGATTACGAATGTGTTATGGCTCGTATGTCCTATCATGGCCGCGACTGGACGGTATGGTTTGCGCCCGAAATCCCTGTTCAGGACGGGCCGTGGAAATTCGCCGGTCTGCCGGGGCTGATTCTTAAAGCAACGGAATCCACAGGGACGCATTCTTTTACAGCCAATGGAATAGAGGCGACTGAAGAAGATATTCCTGGTATGCCTCGGGATGACTGGTATCACAAAGAAGACCGAATAAAATATCTGCAAAGCCAATTTAAGCATCTGCAAGACCCGTTGGCTGATTTGGCAGGAGGTAATCTGCCGAATGGAGTCCGCTTAGTTGTAAACGGCGAAGAAATTACAGCAGGCGAATTGCGCGCTCGAAGCCGCCAACAATTGGATATGGGATATGATTTCCTCGAAACCGACTATCACAAATGAAACGGTTATTCCTATATTTTATTTGTCTGATTGTCGCTTCGCTTTCGGTCGTGGCGCAGGTCGATGTACGCGGCACGGTGATTGACAAAGAAGCCAATGAACCGCTTGTCGGGGCTTCGGTCATCATCAAGGGTGCTGACGGCAGAATCAAGAAGTTCGCCTCCACAAAGGCCGATGGAGCTTTTGCGATGCAGTTGCCGTCGGTCAGCGGTTGCCGGTTGGAAGTAACGATGATGAGCTTCGCCAAGCAGTCGTTACCGCTTGACAGCGTTTCGTTTCCGCTTACGGTATATATGGAAGCCGGGGCAACCCTGCTCAAAGAAGTTACGGTAAAGGCTGACCGTATCCGGGAACAGGGCGACACCATCACATACAATGTCGGTAGTTTCGCGCAGTCACAAGACCGGTCCATCGGCGATGTGCTGAAACGTATGCCTGGTATTGATGTTTCGCAGAGTGGAAAAATCCAGTATCAGGGCGAGGATATAAACAAGTTCTATATCGAAGGTTCCGACCTTCTCGGAGGCAAATACGGAATTGCTACCAACGGCATCAGCCACGATGATGTGGGCGCGGTCGAGGTGATGGAGAACCATCAGCCGATGCAAGTACTGTCGGGCATATCATTCTCCGACAAAGCCGCAATCAACCTCAGACTGAAAAACAAGGCAAAGGCAACGTGGTCTTTCCACGGCGATGCCGGAGGTGGCTATTCGTGGCAGCCCGACGGCGCAATATGGGATGGCGAACTGTTTGCAATGGCTGTAATGCCAAACTTTCAAAACATAACGACATTTAAGACCAACAACATTGGCGAGGACCTGTCGGCACAGGCAACGGACTTTTTTGCTTCTCGCCGTGGGACAGACCTGAGCCGATATGTCAGTGTGTCGCTCCCCGGAGTACCAAACCTGAGTCGGAAACGCACACTGTTCAACCGCTCAGCACTTGTTTCGACCAACGCCCTGTGGAAACTCGGACGCGGAGAGTTCAAGACACAGATCGACTACTCGTTCAACCGCGTAACGGCTGAGGCAGCCAACATAACGACCTACTTCCTCAACGACGGTAACCGTGTTGTTACCGAAGACCGCAACGGCGTTGACCGCTCACACTCGCTGTCGGGCAAGTTCATCTATGAACTGAATCAAAAAACTGCATTCATCAACAACACCCTGAAAACCAACATCGACTGGGATGACGTGCGCCTCGGCGTAACCGGCTCTCTACCAAACAACCAGACGGCATCACTGCCCGACTATTATGTAGGCAATGATTTCAAACTTATAAAGCGATTCAACGGCAAGCATTTAGTTACCTTTATAAGCAAGAATGAATGGGAATCACTGCCGCAGACGCTTTCCGTGTCGATAAATGACGGACTTATGCGTCAACACGTAAAAGACCATGCTTTCTATACCAACGAGAGTGCCGCTTACGCTTTCTCTGTCAAAGGAATAACAATCAGTCTTGAGGGCGGCGTCAAAGGATATTTCCGCTCTCTCAACACACAGTTACCTGATATGCCCGAGGAAATACCGGGTGAGACGACGAATGTGCTGAACACAAACTATCTCACAGTTTATGCAACTCCGAAATTCGAGTATTGGGTGAAACGTGTCAACTTTTCTCTAAACTCTCCTGTCAGTTTCGCCCACTATACATTCGACCAGGCTATTGCCAACCGCAGCGAGGTATATTTCTCGCCGTCGCTCAGCATGAACTGGAAACCCAACAACCGATTCGAGATGAGTGTAAGCGGAGGCACCGGTCGTTTACCGATGGACCTGAGCCTTATCCAGCCCGGCTATGTGATGACAAACTATCGCTCGTTCCGTCGCGGCGTCGATGACTTCTATAATTCATCCTCTCAACGGGTATCCGGCAGACTATCCTATAAACACGCCCGTCGCGGAATATTCGCAAACGCTATGGTGTTGCAGTCATGGAGCCATCGCCCTTACACCTTGGCACAGCAACTTTATGGTGACTATGTGGTCTATTCCTATGCCGATGCCAAAAGCGACGGACAGATGCTTATGGCAAGCGGAAACATCGGCAAAACTCTCGACTTCATGCGAGGTAGCGCAAACATCAACGGTTCATTCAGTCGCAATGAATCGCACCTGATTTCGGAGAACAGCTCGATAAATTCGGTCGGCGCGTCTTGGTCAGTCGGAGCGAAAATCAACGGATCGCCACTCCGTTGGCTCAGTTTCGACTACCGGTTCTCGTGGGCATCAAGTCGTCTTGCAATGAACGGCACTAATGCTTCATGGCTCGGCAATATGGAAAACGAATTGCTGCTCAACATCATGCCACACCGCAAATGGGAATGGCACATCAGCGGCGAACACTACCGCAACGAACTGACCTCTGACCAGTTCAAAAATGTGTTCCTGCTCGACACCAAGCTAATCTACAAACTCAACAAGCGACTGGAATTGTCCGCCTCGTTGAGCAACATCTTCAATCAGCGAACATACAACTATACAACATACAATCAACTTACCTCCTTCGAGAGCCAACGCTGGCTCCGAGGTCGCGAGTTGTTAATCTCAATATCCCTCAGAAAATGAAAAGGTTGATTTATTTACTATTGTTGTTTATTTTTACATTTTCCGCTATGCATGCGGAAAACGTGAAAGTGGTTATACCTACTAACAAAAGCACCAATTATGCTCTATATCCAGCAGAAACTGGCGTTTTTTTGCGGCTTGATACACGAGATGGTACAATACAAGCCATTGTGCCATCAGACTCCAAGAAGAATCGAGTGCTAAATTCACAGCCACTGGTTTCTGATAACAAACCCGGACGTTTTGAGCTGTATCCTACTGACAACATTTGGGAATGGCTATTGTTTGATACCGAAACAGGTGAAATGTGGATTCTAAAATGGAGCGCAAAACAAAATATCCTTTCAAAATTATCTATCGTCGAAAAACAAGATGTTGAATAAATCTTAATCAGATATAAACATGAAATGTAGAGTATTATTATTCTTAATGTGTTTTGTGGCGATAGCTGCAATGGCACAGAAAGCACAAATAAAGGTCGGATATGAATATCATTTTTTCGACCCTCGGGGCATAGAGAAAAGACAGGATTTCATACTTCTTGCCGGGCAAGATTGCTCGAAGTTTTACAATAGCCATACACAATGGCTTGACTCAACGCGTTGCACCAAAGATGGTGATCAATGGTATAACCAGCAAGCTTTGTTAATGATGGGTGAGCTTATGCAAAAATCCAGAGAAGAACGAGAGGCTATTCTTAACAGTTCGCCGGTTGGTAGACCTGTAGATCTATATGTTGTAAGGGATAAAGACAAGTTCAAAGTCTGGGATATGGTATATCAAGAATTTCGCAAATATTCCGAGCCAATAGAGGAACGTATATGGACTATTGTAGATGACTCCACAAAGACCATATTAGGTTATGACTGTATTATGGCGACTGCCAACTATCATGGCCGTAATTGGACTGCGTGGTTCACGCTGGAAGTACCGATGAACACAGGACCATGGAAACTGCTCGGACTGCCCGGCCTGATATTAGAAGCCGTTGATAGTACTGGTCAACATCATTTCACAGCCAATGGTATTCAATCAGTCAATATGCCTATTGCCAAGGTGTATGAACCATACTCTTATGAGAAGACCACAAGAAAAGAGTTTCTAAGGCTTTGTCGATATAGATATGATAATTTTCAGGGCATGAGTGACATGCACTTCGGTGGCAACGGCCCGCGTCATTCCCAAGAAAAAATTGATTACGAAACCGGCAAGCCTGGATTTGACCTTCTTGAAACCGACTATCACAAATGAAACGGTTACTCATATATTATATTTGTCTGATTGTCGCTTCGCTTTCTGTCGTGGCGCAGGTCGATGTGCGCGGCACGGTGATTGACCGCGAGGCGAATGAGCCGCTTGTCGGGGCTTCGGTCATCATCAAGGGTGCTGACGGCAAAATCAAGAAGTTTGCCTCCACAAAGGCCGACGGAGGATTTACCATGCAGTTGCCGTCGGTCAGCGGTTGCCGACTGGAAGTTACGATGATGAGCTTCGCCAAACAGTCGTTACCGCTTGACAGCGTTTCGTTTCCGCTTACTGTCTATATGGAAGCCGGGGCAACCCTGCTCAAAGAAGTTACGGTAAAGGCTGACCGTATCCGGGAACAGGGCGACACCATCACATACAATGTCGGTAGTTTCGCGCAGTCACAAGACCGGTCCATCGGCGATGTGCTGAAACGTATGCCTGGTATTGATGTTTCGCAGAGTGGAAAAATCCAGTATCAGGGCGAGGATATAAACAAGTTCTATATCGAAGGTTCCGACCTTCTCGGAGGCAAATACGGAATTGCTACCAACGGCATCAGCCACGATGATGTCGGAGCCGTCGAGGTCATGGAGAACCATCAGCCTATGCAGGTACTGTCGGGTATCTCGTTCTCCGACAAGGCGGCAATCAACCTCAAACTCAAAAACAAGGCGAAAGCCACATGGAGCTTTCACGGCGATGCCGGAGGCGGATGGTCGTGGCAACCCGAGGGCGCGGTTTGGGACGGCGAACTGTTCGCTATGGCGGCAATGCCCGGATTTCAGAACATCACCACCTTCCGCACCAACAATACAGGCGAAGACCTCTCGGCATCAAATACCGACTTCTTCGCCGACAGACGCGGCACAGGGTTGAGCCGATATATCAGCATAGGACTGCCCGGAGTGCCGTCGCTCGACAGCAAACGCACCCTGTTCAACCGTTCTTTCCTTGTTTCAACAAACAGTCTGTGGAAACTCGGACGCGGCGAGTTCAAGGCGAACATCGACTACTCTTTCAATCGTGTAACCGCCGACGCCTCTAACATAACAACCTATTTTCTCGACGAGGGCAACCGCATGATCACTGAGAACCGCGACGGCACGGAGCATAACCACTCGCTCAGCGGAAAGTTCATCTACGAGCTGAACCAAAAGACCGCATTCATCAACAACACCTTGCAGACCAACATCGACTGGAACGATATAACCCTGCGCACCACCGGCTCGATACCGAACACGCAGACCGCCGACCTGCCCGATTATTACATCAGCAACCGATTCAAGATGATACAACGGTTCAAAGGCAAGCATCTTCTTACTTTTGAAAGCCACAATGAATGGGAGTCGCTGCCGCAGACACTCGGCCTCGATGTCAACGGCAACCCATATAGCCAACACATCGGCGACCATGCTTTCCTGACCCACGAAAGCGCTGCTTACGCCTTCTCTCTCAAAGGCATTACCATAAGCCTTGAAGGTGGCATAAAAGGCTACTGGCGGTCAATGAACTCTGAACTGCCCGAACTGCCACAGGCAATTCCCGGTCTGACCGAAAACACGATACACACAAATTCGTTCACGGTCTATGCAACTCCGAAACTGGAATACTGGGTGCGCCGTGTCAACCTCTCGCTGAATCTGCCTTTAAGCTATGCGCATTATTCATTTGATAAGGCGATAGCCAACCGTGACGAGGTGTATTTCTCGCCGTCGTTGAGTTTCAACTGGAAACCCAACAACCGCTTTTCCGGCACAATACGCGGCGGCATCGGTCGTTCTCCGATGAATCTCAATCTCATTCATCCGGGACTGATAATGACTAACTACCGCACCTTGAAATCGGGCGTTGACAACTTCTACAACTCCACATCGCAAAACGTATCGGCAAGTTTCCAATACAAGCACACCCGCCACGGCCTGTTTGCCAACGGTCTGGTGTTGCACTCGTGGAGCAGGTTGCCCTACACGCTGTCGCAGCAGCTATACGGCGACTATGCCGTTTACAGTTACTCCGATGCCAAGAACGACAGCAAATCACTGATGGCATTGGGCAGTATCGGCAAGACACTCGACTTCATGCGCGGAAGCTGCAACATCAACGGCTCGTACAACCGCAACGAATCCCGGCTGTTCTCGCAGCAGCAGTCCGTGCAGTCGGTCAGCGACGGCTGGAGCGTCGGCGGCAAAATCAACGGCTCTCCCTGCCGATGGTTCAGCTTCGACTATCGGATAGACTACTCCGACAGCCGCCTGAAGATGAACGGCGCTGCCGCTCCGTGGCTGTCTGCTATGACTAATGAACTTAGCCTCAACTTCATGCCCCATACAAAATGGGAGTGGCAGGTAAGCGGCGAGCATTACCGCAACGAACTGACCGAGGGCACATACAAGAACATCGTCATGCTCGACACAAAACTCATTTTCAAACCGTCGAAGCGTATAGAGCTGTCGGCATCGCTTACAAACATCCTCAACAAAAAGCAATACAATTACACAACCTACTCCCAACTGTCCTCCTTCGAGAGCCAACGTTCTCTCCGGGGACGCCAGTTGCTGTTATCAATAACATTAAGAAAATGAAAAGAATAACTATATTGGTATTTGCAAGCTTTCTAATATTGTTTGCTTATGGGCAAAGCGGCAATGGCGACAAGATTAAAGCGCAATACGATGAACGTGTTGAGCTGATGAGCATAATCTGCCACCTTGCCGGATTTCAGGAATATAATATGAATATCGGTGGTGATTACATAGCAGACATAGACTCATTCTTTGCTGACTTTAAAAATCATCCGGCTGTAGAAATGATGGATAGCCTACACCGTAGCAATGGAGTAGGCTTTGATTCACCTATGGCTTTTGCCGTTAACCTCGAAAAATCGGGTAATGGATTTGTTCTCGTCAACGATTCTGTTCCTCCTGAAAGACGATGGTCTGGTGTCGATTTGAATAGAGCAACAGCCACAATCTCTGACTTCTATAACAAGAGCAATTTTGCCGACTTTTTTGAGAACCATAAACCTTTCTATGAGAGGATTTGCTCGCTTTTCGACACCAATGTTATTTCCAAGTTCAATCAGAACTGGTATGAACAGTTTTATGGCGTGCCCCCGACTGACAACTTCGAAGTCATATTGGGATTTGCAAACGGAGGCGGCAATTATGGTCCGTCTCGCCAATTACCGGGTAAACCACGTGACGTATATGCAATCATCGGTTATGCTTTGGACGATAACGGAGAACCTTATTATTCATCCGAGCCGGACATGTATCTCAGCACACTGGTGCATGAGTTCAATCACTCCTTTGTGAATCCTCTTGCCGATAATCCGGCTTTCGCTTCGAAAATGGGCCCGGCTGGAAATGCCATGCTGAAATATTCCCGAAAGGTAATGCGCAAGAATGCATATTCCACATGGCAGAATCTTGTCAATGAATCAATAGTCCGTGCCGCCGTCATTATTTATCTAATGGATAACGGAGTTTCACAAGACAATATCCAACAGAGCGTTGTTGATGAAATGTCGGTCGGCTTTTATTGGACACCAGATCTGGTAAAATGTTTACAGTGCTATACAATGAATCGTGATAGATTTCCGACGATGGAATCCTATTACCAACAAATCATCAAATTTTTCCAAGATTATGCCAATAGCAATTCGGACAAAATTGATGCCATTTTTCTTAAATAATCCCGGTTTCTCATCGACTTGTCGCTTTGCTCTACAAAGTATCGCTCATATGCCCTTCGGACACCACCGAGGGGCTTTCTACGTATATGGACTGTCGCTTCGGCAAGGCGACCGACTGTTCTTTGCAAAGCAAAACGGCAAGCCGATTACGCAGGGGATAGGACTTTTACCGTGCATCATCGACCTTTGAGGGGATTTACCAACTGAAACTCTGAATCATTCGCTCCATCGACTTTGCAAGGTGGGGCGATTCCTTTTTATGCCTTCCCGGCACCGGGCTTCGGGAGTGGCGTACCGCTTTTGCCGTCCGTGATTACACGGCGGAGATGTGTATTCGGGCAAGCGGTCGGCGTTCACTGCCTTTATGCCTTGTAGGTTACGGGTGCCACGATTTTGCCGGGGCGTTCCGCGAGGAACTTTCCTGATAACACGCCCGGAGGCAGCATTGTATTTACATCGCGAAGTTAGCGTCCTTATCTACGCTCGAAAAGGGCAAGACACGTTCACCGCGACAATCTTCCTTTTTTCTCCCTGACAAAAAAGAGTATTGCCTTGTGAACCCTTGTCGGCTAACGTGCCGGGAGGCACTGATGGGTCAGACGCATATTCTGCAATGTAAAACAAACGCGCCCCGGCGCACAGTAAAAACCCTCTTAAACTTCAAAATCATGACCCACGTAATGAACATATTCGACAGCTCTCTCAACTCCAACCGCAAGATCAAATACTATTCGGTGGAAGTAATCACCTTCGACGGCGAGAGCTACACTGAAGAAGTTGAAGCCCGTGACGCCGAGGAAGCACAGGAAATCGCAGCTTCCCTGCACGATGAAGTTGATTACACGATGGTTCAGGGCTGCTTCGTAGGTTGGTAAAATCCACCTCCCTCAAAGGGCAGGCTGTCCGCCGGGGCAGCCTTTCTCTTTGTTCATCAGTCGCCGTTGTCTCCGCTATCGGTTGTCTACCGGCTCTCCGCCACCGTCTCCAAGCCGGGATTGGGCGGCAAGTTGACTTCCGGCAGGTCGGCCTCCAGTCGGTCCTCTCGCGAGGCATCCGAGAACTTGCCGAACATCGGGTCGCGGGTCAGACCCTCCGCAATCTCTGTGCTTCGGGCAGGTGCCTGTCGGCCATCCGAGCTGACCGCTCCTTTTCATTGTCGATAGTTGCCAACATTGTTTCGGGAGGGTGAACGCTCCGCTTGTGGTCGAAGATACACAGCGATTTTCTCAGCCATATTTCACGCGAGGTATCACGGTCGCGCCAGTCAGCGGTTCTCGCCTTCGGGCTTCTTCATCTGTCGGCACAGCCATTTGCCGTTGTGATGCGAATAAGGTTGTTGCACTGTCGTTCATCGGGTCGGACTTTCGGGCGCAACGGACACAGCCGTTGCTTCCCCGAACAGGGGCGCTCTCCGAGGTTCGGGGTCGTTCCATAGCGGGCGCAGGTAATATTTAACGGTGCTCTTGGCTGCGTCCGCATCTCGACAGTCTTTGCCCCTCCCTTGTAGCCGTACCGCTGAACCTGCTGCCTTGACGAGTACGGAGTGACTTATCGGGTCTCTCCGGCAGGGCGATTTGGCTATGTTCACTGCTGTTAGTTTTCTATTTGCCTTTTCCGTATTTGGGGATGTGACCCACGGCTTATTTTTCCTGTCGCAAAGGTAGGACTGAACGCACTTCTTCGCCTGTGGGCTTGACCCTCCGGGCTTGCAATCAACATTCCATAAATTCTTCACCCTCCAGGACCCAAGAATTTACCGCCTGAAGGCTTGTAATAACGTTTGCAATCGTGCTTCCTCAGTTCTCCCAATTATTGCAACGTAAAAATTAAGAGCCTCGGCTCACATCTCAAACCCCAAATACTTCAAAATCATGGCAAAGAAAACTAAAAAATCCGCAGAAAACATCGCAGCTCAAACCGCAGCTCCCGCCGTCGAGACTACTCCGACCGTCACTCCCAAGCTCATCGTGGCTCAGCGCAAGTTCGACCGCTGGTACGTCTACTTTAAGGGCGTGGCCCCCAAAGACAACGTCGGCTGCGGCTGCAAGACCGCCAAGAGCGCTATCCGTTACATGCACCTGCTCAAAGCCCGCTACGGAGCGACGATTTCCCAAACCATCTACGAACGCCTCCAGTTCGAGGCCGCAAGGGAGGCGTAAGCCTCTCTTGCTTTACCCCGAAAGTCAAACCCTCAAACTTCACGACCATGCAACGAGAATATACCTGCATCACAACAACCGGCAAATGGAACTTCTATGCCGACAACGACTTCGAGGCCATACGGCTCGGTCTTTTCTACTGTTGGCGCGACGGCGATACCTTTGTCCGCGTGGAATACCGACACGGCGCGGAAAGCTACACACTGCGCATCTCCCACATCGACCACAATACTCAGGAAACATTCACCCTTTAATACCTAAAGCAATGCAAGTCAACTACAACCGTTTCACACTCCAGGAACTCGAAAGAATCCTCGATGCAGCTCACACCATCAGCTTCGCTTTTGGCATCCAGTTCCCGACCCGCGAAGAATAGAGCAAACTGCTCCGTGAAGACGAGCAGTTCCGTGCCATCACTCAAATCATCATTCAGTCGTTCAACACGATTCGGAAGAAGTACATCGAACTCGGCATCAAT
>JBJEKJ010000023.1:0-485 GCA_051878575.1 Muribaculaceae bacterium
GGAGATACGCGATTATGTGTAGCACATTGTTGGCACATTCCCTACTATATTGTTGCAACTGCAATGCAAACGATAAAAAGCCGTTGATTAATTGTCGGTATCTAATGTGCATAATGTAGCAACCGGATGGATGTGCGTTTAATCGTTGTGAAATTATCGGTATTGGAGTCTACCACAATCGTGTGTCTCCGACACACATATAAAATATATATCAATCCATTTACACACAGTTGGCAGCATCTTCGATGCTACCAACAATGTGCTAAACATAATCACGCATCTCCGATGCGTTGCTCGCGCCGCTCGCCCAACCCGGCAGCATCCGCGGCGGACAAATGCCGGGGGTGATTGTGCAATAAAATCGCCCCGGCGATGACTACTCGTCGGGGCGACCTTATTGGGTTTTGTCTATGCTTTTTTCGCTCAGTAAATTAGAGGGCTACCTTGACGGCCTTGCCACCAACCTTCACGATGGTGATGCCCTT
>JBJEKJ010000023.1:585-15613 GCA_051878575.1 Muribaculaceae bacterium
TTACGCCACCATTGGCTACTACCTTGACGCCCTCAGCGTCAACAGCCTCTACACCTGTTGGCTCAATTTCCTCAATCGTGGGGAACGACGACCATCCCGTAGCCGCGGCGTATGCTTCTTTCGAACCTTTTGGCACATAAAGAGTCGCTGTTGTACCTTTCGTAAAGAGTACTATACCGACACTTGGAGGAGTGACAGCCTTGCAGACAAATTTCTCAACGCTACTACAGTTAGAGAAAGCGTAATAGCCAAATGATTTAACCGTAGATGGGAACTCTATCTCAACCAACGACTTCTGATTTCCAAATACAAAATCACCAACCGTCTCCAACCCCTCAGGGAACACTATTGATTTAAATACCGTGCTTGCGAATGCCGAAGCTCCTATCGATTTCACCGGGCCAAGCACAGTCATGTTTGTGATTCGTGTGTTAAAAAACGCTTGAGCACCGATTTCTGTGCATGCGGCAGGAATTGTAAATTCCTTGATATTCATATTGTTGTCGAACGCACTATCACCAATTTTAGTAATAGTTTCGGGCAGTTTGACACTCGTTATGTCGTTGTTCACTGTGTTGTAGCTGTAGAAAGCTTTGGCGCCTATCTCTGTGACCGTGTAGGTGAAATCGCCATCGGTGACGGTCTCAGGAATTACAATGTCCTTGTTTTCCAACTCATACAGAGTCTCAATCACCTTGCAAGTAGTCTCGGTGATAGGCTCATAATTGATGCCATCCACAGTGAAGGTGGCTGCATAGGCGCTTGTTCCCGCCAAAAGTGCGGCAAGGAGCATTGAGTGTTTAAGTAAAGATTTAACTTTCATGCGATTATATTTGATTTTAATATATATAATTTAAAAAACTCAATATTGACAATCACCCCTACCGCACAATTTTTCTCGGCAGGGGTGATTATTATTTTAGCTTGAAATGCGTTACCTGCGAGAAACTACCTCGCACTTGGAACGTCATTCCATATACGCCTCTTGATTAGAGGGCTACCTTGACGGCCTTGCCACCAACCTTCACGATGGTGATGCCCTTTGCAGGCACGCTGATTGCCTCGCCGGCACCCTTGTAAAGAAGCTGTCCGGCTGCGTTGTAAACCTCAACATCGCCCTCTGCTCCGGCCACGTTGATTACGCCACCATTGGCTACTACCTTGACGCCCTCAGCGTCAACAGCCTCTACACCAGTTGTCTCAATTTCCTCAATCGTGGGGAAATTCTTCCAATACATAGCTGCAGCATAAGCATCTTTCGAACCCTTAGGAACATACAGAGTGGCTTTTATAGCGGTTGTGAAAATCGGACCCTGAGTTGTAGGAGGAGTCACAGCCTTGCAAGTAACCTTTGTTAAAGCAGCATCACTCATAAAAGCATACATATCAATAGATTTAAAAGTAGAAGGGAATTCGATCTCAGTCATAGACGTCATTGCTCCGAATGCGCCAAAACCTACAGTCTCAAGACCTTCGGGGAACACTAATTTAGTAACCTTATTAGAGAAGAAAGCCTGATCTCCCACTGTTTTAACCGGACCAAGAATCGTAACAGATGTCAATTTATTGCAATTATCAAAAGCATTATTTCCAATAGATGTACAATTCTCAGGAATAGTAACTTCTGCCATATTTGTATACCTAAAGGCAGTCGATCCAATTTTTTCTATAGTTGAAGGAAGAGTAAGACCATTAACGAAAGTAGCGCCATTGAAAGCATCGTCACCCACCTCAGTTACAGTATAAGTAACATCTTCGTTGGTTACTCTAGATGGAATATTCAGAGCTCCACTATAGGATGTTCCGTTTTTAGCGACTTTACAAGTCGTTTCTGTTAATGCTTCATAAATGATTCCATCGACAGTGAACGTGTCGGCATAAGCGCTTGTACCTGCCAAAAGGGCGGCTACAAACATCGAACTTTTGAGTAAACTTTTCATTTTCATAAGTTTTTGTAATTAAATTGTAAATATTAGTTTGTTATACAGTTTGTCTTCTTCCCACAATGGGCAAATTCTACAATTTGACCAAAAAAAATGCTTTTTTATGTGAAACTATATAGTAAATGCCCTAATTTATGTCGTTTTGCTTTATGATTATGCAATATTTAATCGCCACAAAGATAAATAAAATTCTTGAACCATTAACAATTTTGCTGTTTTTTTATTCAAAATAATTCAACAAATGAGCAAAAAAACACAAAAAACACAAAATTTAGCACCTAAAGGCCCGTTTTTGGCCCTCAAATCAGCCGCACGCCTCACACCTTAATTATATATTAAAAAATGCTTATTTTGGGCAGTTCTCACTTTTAATCACTATTTTTGTGCCCGTCAACGAAAAAAAGGACCAACCGACAATGCGACGATTTCTATTCTACATATTAGCTCTGCTCACCGCCGCGGGCACCACCGCCGGCGACGACAAAGGCGACAAGAGCTACGCCGAAACCACCTTCACCGAATATACTGTCGATCTCGGCTTCATCAAGGAGGAGAAAGGCGTGGTGAAGTGCGAATTTGAGTTCTCCAACACCGGCAACGCCCCGCTGATGATAATCGATGTGAAGGCATCGTGCGGCTGCACGCATCCCGAATTTCCGCTACAGCCCATAGCCCCCGGCAAAAAGGGCAAAATCAAGGTAAAATACAATCCTGCCGGAGCATCGGGAGGCTTCCGCAAAAGCCTCACCGTGAAGACCAACGGCCGCGAAAAGCGCGTGTCGCTCTACATAGAGGGCTCAGTAATTCCCAAGAAATGACCCGCACTGCCACATCCACAGCAAAGGCATCATGGCCCGCGCCCGGCAAGGCGTGGCTGCTCACCGCCGCCATGGCGCTTGCCACTGCCCTCGCCGCCACCGCCGACGATGCCGTCCTGTGGCTTGAGCGCGAGCACGACTTCGGCACCATAGCCGAGACCGACGGCAAGGTGGCTTGCCACATGCGCATGGTGAACATCGCCGACACGGCGATAACAATCACCGAAGTGCGCCCCACCTGCGGATGCACGGCAGCCGACTATCCCCACCATCCCATCGCCCCGGGCGACACGGCGTCGATCTACCTTGCCTACAACCCCTACGGACGCCCCGGCAATTTTGCCAAGAGCGTGGTGGTGAGGCTCAACGCCAAGCCCTACCACACCTCGCTGCTGCTAAAGGGCTCGGTGACGGCCTCGGAGGAAACCGCCTGCGAGATGTATCCCGTGGCTGCCGGCAAGCTGCGGCTCGAGAACAGCATAGCGCCATTCGGCAAAATTCCCAAAGGGAAAAGCCGAAACTCCTATATCACCTGCTACAATGCCGGCCTCGACACCCTGCTACTGAGAGCCACCGGCGTGGAGCGCTTCCTGACGGTGCGCGCCGAGCCCGACACCGTGGCACCCGGTGCCACTGCCACCCTGCACATCAGCTTCGACACGTCGCTGTGCCGCGACGCATGGGGGCTCACCGAATCGCAGTTCAGCCTGCTTGCCGAGCCGTTGCGCCCAAGCCCCACGGCCGTAGCCGGAATGCAGCGTGTGAGCGCCATAGCCACAATCACCGCCGAGAATGCCGCCGAGGCGCCACGAATCGCCGTCGACAGCCGCCGCATAGACTTCTCGCCGCTTGCCGACGGCACGACAACCCGCACCATCACCATCACCAACACCGGCAAGAGCCGCCTTGAGGTGCGGAGCATAGAGTGCGACTCGCCGCTCGTGAGCGGCATCGACATCAAGAATACTCGCATCGGCAGCGGGGAAAAGGCAAAAATATCGGTAAGCGTCGCCCCGGGCGGCGAAAGCCTGCTGAACACCTCGCTCACCATCCACACCAACGACCCCGACACGCCGGCACTCACCGTGCGCCTCGTGGGCAGCCGATAGCACACTCAAAATGAGGCGGCGAGGCGGGATTATAGCCACACTTCGCCGCAACGTATTCCATAATTGAAAATTTTTCGCTATCTTCGCACTATAATGTCGCAGGACAAGGCAACGCTCCCGCGCCACAATGAATCATCCAACACTAAAAAACGCAGTTTTATGGAACATCCCGAGAACGACGAGAAATATGCCGGACTGGCAGTGAACAAGGGCATAGAGCAGCCCCCAATCGTGAACCCCTACCTGAAGCGCAAGCCGCGCCGCCGGCTTCTCACCGCCGGCGAGTATGTGGAGGGCATCCTGAAGGGTAACATCACCATCCTCGGGCAGGCTGTGACCCTCGTGGAGAGCCAGAACCCCGAGCACCAGACGGTAGCTCAGGAGGTGATAGAGAAATGCCTTCCCTACGCCGGAAAATCGGTGCGCATAGGCATCACCGGAGTGCCCGGAGCAGGAAAGAGCACCTCAATCGACGTTTTCGGGCTCCATGTGCTGAAGCAGGGCGGCCGCCTCGCCGTGCTCGCCATCGACCCGAGCAGCGAGCGGTCGAACGGCAGCATCCTCGGCGACAAGACGCGAATGGAGAAGCTCTCGGTGCACCCCGACGCCTTCATCCGCCCCAGCCCGTCGGCAGGCTCCTTAGGCGGCGTGGCACGCAAGACGCGTGAGACGATAGTGCTCTGCGAGGCCGCCGGTTTCGACAAGATATTCGTGGAGACCGTGGGCGTGGGCCAGAGCGAGACCGCCGTACACTCGATGGTCGACTTCTTCCTGCTCATTCAGCTCGCCGGAACGGGCGACGAGCTTCAGGGCATAAAGCGCGGAATCATGGAGATGGCCGACGGAATAGTAATCAACAAGGCCGACGGCGACAACATCGACCGCGCACGGCTCGCCCAGGCGCAATTCCGCAACGCGCTGCACCTGTTCCCGCTGCCGCCAAGCGGCTGGACTCCCGAGGTGCTCACCTATTCGGGCTATTACGAGATAGGAATCCCCGAGGTGTGGGACATGATCGACCGCTACTTCGACTTCGTGCGCAAAAACGGATACTTCGAGGAGAAGCGCCGCCAACAGGAAAAATACTGGATGTATGAGACCATCAACGAGCATCTGAAAGCGAATTTCTACAACAATCCCACCATTCAGGAGATGCTTGCCGCCAAGCAGCAGCTCGTGCTCAACGCGCGTCAAAGCTCATTCATGGCAGCCGCCGACGTGCTCGGATACTACTTCTCCAACAAGGCCTGACGGCAGCACAGTCGCGCGCCCGGCCATCACAACCCCTGCTGCGGAATGGTGGCGAGCGCGGCGGTGGCGAAGGTGAACACGCCGTCGGCCGGACGCACCACACACAGTGCCCGCTCCACCACAGGCTGCGTGCCGGGCACTATGGAATACAGCCTCAACCCGGTGGCCTCGGCCACCGCCACAGGGCGGCAGGCATTGCCGCGAAGCCACCTCACGCCCTGGCGCAGCGCCTCGGCCGAGCCGGCATCGTGAAACGTGGTGACGTCGCGGCTCCATCCCCGCAGCCTCCATGCCACAGGGCGCACGCAGCATCCGGGCAGCGTGGCGGCCACCACGCCCTCGGCATCGGCCTCCACAGCCACCCTTGCAGCCACATCCTCCACCGGGAGCCAGTCGACAGGCGCCGTGGCAAGCAGCCCGGCATACCACTGCCCTATCTGCGACATCAACATGCCATCGAGGTCGACACCGTCGGTCCTCTCCACCTCACAATCGCGCCGCGCCACCACATAGCCGGAGCGCAGCTTCCACAAGTCGAGCATCTCTTGTGCCGACAAGCTCATCATCAAATCCTCACATCTCATAATCTACACTTGTTTTTTCGGCTCCGAGGCAATCATGGGGCATCATCCCGCCACGGGCACAATCACAGGCGCAAAAATAGAGCCTCCCCGGCAGCCCTTAGGCCACAAAAACTGACAATAGGCGAGATAATCCTCATCGGCAGCCCTCGGCACGAATTAGGCAAGAGCCAAAACAGGCCATTTTATGAGCGTTTTTGTGTCATTTTTCCACTGAACACGAAAATTTCACCTAATTTCACATTTATTAAATCATCGTTAACGTAACTTTGGCTATATTTGCACTGCGTAAGCGTGTGAACGTATATGCAACAGTCGCAGGGCGAAAAGCCCTCGCTGCAATAAATCATTTAGTCTAAATTTCCCTATGTCGTAAGTGGGGTGGAAGCATGAGAATGTCTATCCTCTGCAAATCGACAATACAAGAATCTATCCATGAACAATGGATAGATTCTTTTTTTGCATCCACAACCCGCGCACACACACGACATAAGGGAAAAGAGGGAATAATCACTAAAACGACGCACTTATTCATTGATTTTGACAATTATTTATGGAAGATAGAAGCAATAGTTTATATGAGCTGGAGCACTCACCGGTAGGACGCCTGCTGTGGAAATACAGCCTTCCTGCAATAGTGGGAATAGTGGTGATGTCGCTCTACAACGTGGTCGACCGCATCTTTATCGGCCAGGGGGTAGGCCCCGACGCCATAGCCGGACTCGCAATCACCTTCCCGGTGATGAACCTCACCACGGCGCTCGGCGTGCTCATAGGCGGTGGAGCCGCTGCCCGCACCTCGATAGTGCTCGGGCAGGGCGACAAGAACCGCGCCTTCAAGATACTTGGCAACAGCCTCGTGATGACAATAGTGTTCGGCGTGGCCTATCTCTCGGTGTTCGCAGTGTTCATGGACGACATACTGCTCGCTTTCGGCGCCAGTGAGCGCACCCTGCCCTACGCCCGCGACTTCATGATGTATATCATGCCCGGACTGCTCGTCACCAACCTGTGCTACTCGTTCAACAACATCATGCGCTCGTCGGGCTACCCCACCAAAGCCATGATAACGATGTTCATCGGCGCCGGCGTCAACGTGATTCTCGCCCCGATATTCATCTTCGCGCTCGGCTGGGGCATCAAGGGAGCCGCCATAGCCACCGACATCTCCATGACCATCTCCATGATATTCGTGATGGCACACTTCTTCTCGCCCAAGAGCGAGATACACTTCAAGCGAGGCATCTACCGCCTCGACACCACAATCCTTGCGTCGATAATGTCGATTGGCGCCGCGCCCTTCATCGTGAACGTGGCCGGCTGCGTGATCAACGCCATAGTGAACAACACCCTGTTCCGCTACGGAGGCGACTCGGCAGTGGCGGCGATGGGCATCTTCACCACCTTCACCCAGCTGCTCGTGATGGTGGTGATAGGCATCTGTCAGGGCATGCAGCCCATCGTGGGCTTCAACTTCGGCGCAAGGCAATTCAGCCGCCTGCGCCGCGCCTACTGGGTCTCGGCGGGAGCGGCATCGGTGATATGCCTCACCGGAACCATAGTGTGCAACACCATCCCCGAGCTTATAGCAAGGGCATTCACCACCGACGCCATGCTGATTGAGGCCACCGCCAACAGCCTTCGCATCACCACCGCGATGTTCTGGACGGCAGGCTTCCAGATTGTGTCGACCAACTTCTTCCAGTCGCTCGGATTCGCCGGCAAATCCATCTTCCTCAGCCTCACGCGCCAGGTGATATTCATCATTCCGATGCTCATAATCCTGCCGCCGTATTTCGGACTCGACGGAGTGTGGGGAGCGTTCCCCACCGCCGACACCATGGCCACATTCGTCACTGCGGTGATGGCAGCCGTCCAGTTCCGCCAGCTTCGCTGCATGGAGGCTGCCCGGTGATTTTCAAGCCCGCCGGGCTGACTTGCCGCACAACGAGGCATTTCTTTGCAACAAAATCGTGTGCGCAGCGTGTAATCTCGCAGTTTTTGACTACCTTTGCACAAAAATTCACAGGCGTGTCTATGGGCAATCACACTTACAAGAACGAGGAGCAGATGAAAGCTACCGTGCAAGCGCTCGCCAATGGCGAGAGCCTATGCCGCATGTGCCATTTGCGCCTCAGCAAGGAGCCTCTGCCACAGCAGAATATGATTGAGGAAATCATCACGCTCTCACGCTCGCTGCTATTCCCGGGATTCTTCAGCGATTGCGACGTGAACAGCTTCAACCTCGAATACGTGATAGGCATGCAGTGCGAGAAGCTGAAGGCGGTCCTCGAGAACCAGATTCTCGCCGGATTCATCCTCAGCAAAGACTGCGACAGCCATAGCGACTCCATGCTCGACAGCCACAAGGAACGCGCCGAGGAGATTGCCGCCAACTACATCAGGCAACTGCCCACCCTGCGCCAGACACTGCACACCGACGTGCAGGCTATGTATCTCGGCGATCCGGCGGCGATGAGCTACGAGGAGGTAATCTACTGCTATCCGGCAATAAAGGCAATCATCAACTACCGCATCGCCCACGACCTATACACCCGGGGCGTGCCCGTGATTCCGCGCATGATAAGCGAGATGGCTCACTCCGAGACCGGAATCGACATCCATCCCGGAGCGACAATCGGGAAATACTTCGCAATCGACCACGGCACGGGCGTGGTGATTGGCGCAACTTCAATCATAGGCGACAACGTGAAGCTCTATCAGGGCGTGACGCTCGGAGCCAAGAGCTTCGCTCTCGACGAGAACAACAATCCTATCAAGGGAATACCGCGCCACCCGATAATCGGCGACAACGTGATAATCTACTCCAACGCCACCATATTGGGGCGTATCAAAATAGGCAACAACGCCATCATCGGCGGCAACATCTGGGTGACATCCGACGTTGCCGAGGGTGAGAAGTTAGTTCAAGCCAAAGCAAACAACATATTAAGAATCAAGAGCGATGAATGAAAAATTTGAGATGGTAGCAAAGACGTTTCAGGGACTGGAAAACGTGCTTGCCGAAGAATTGAGGGCCATTGGTGCCGAGAATGTGGAACCCGGCCGACGAATGGTGTCGTTTGAGGGCGACAATGCGGTGCTCTACCGCGCCAATTTCTGTTGCCGCACGGCTTTGCGAATCCTGAAGCCATTCTATAAATTCTATGCCAACGATGCCGACGAGCTCTACGAGACGGCAAAGAAATTCGACTGGGACAAGGTGCTCTCGGTCGACCAGACGTTCTCCATCGACTCCACGGTGTTCAGCACCGACTTCCGCCACTCAAAATTCGTCACCTACCGCGTGAAGGACGCCATTGCCGACTTCTTCTTCGAGAAATACGGCAAGCGCCCCTCTATAAGGCTCAACAACGCCGATTTCACATTCGACGTGCATATTTCCAATAATGAGATAACACTCTCGCTCGACAGTTCGGGCGAGTCGCTGCATAAGCGCGGATACCGCGTGGCTCAGACCGAGGCGCCAATCAACGAGGTGCTGGCGGCAGGCATAATACTGCTCAGCGGATGGAAGGGCGAGACCGACTTCATCGACCCGATGTGCGGCTCGGGAACTTTCCTCATCGAGGCCGCCATGATTGCCCGCAACATCTATCCGGGAGTGTATCGCAACAGCTTCGCATTTGAGCGATGGAGCGACTTCGACGCCGAGCTCTTCGACGAAATCTACAACGACGACAGCGGCGAGCGCGAGTTCAGGCACAAGATCTACGGCTCCGACATCTCGCCCAAAGCCGTGGCGATAGCGCAGCGCAACGTGAAGAGCGCGTCGCTCTCCAAAGACATCAGCCTCGAGGTACGCTCCATACAGAATATCACCGAAGTCCCCGAGGGCGGCATAATGATTACCAATCCGCCCTATGGCGAGCGCATCGAGGTGGAGGACATGGAGGCCCTCTACCAGTCGATTGGCGAGAGGCTGAAAAAGGTATTCCAGGGCTACAACGCATGGATTATCGGCTACAAGAATGAGCTGTTCGACTGCATCGGGCTGAAACCCTCGCTGAAATATCCGCTGCTCAACGGCTCGTTGGAGTGCGAGCTGCGCCAATATGTGATGTTCAGCGGCACCTACAGCCAGTTCCGCAAGGAGGGACGCTCGGTGAAGAACGAGACGCTTAAAGGCTCCGACGCCAAGCAGGAATATCGCCACCGCGAGTTCAAGGCCACTTTCGGCGACGACAGCAGGCCCCGGGAGCAACGAGGCAGGGCTGCCGGCGACGACAACCGCCGACGCGGCGACCGGAAGTCGCGGTTTGCCGACACGGAGCGCCCGAAGAACGCCTTAGAGGAGAAATATCACAGACGACCATTTGCCGGACGTGACCGCAGGGAGGACAAAACCTTCCGCGACAGGGATGAAAACCGCCGCAACAGCTTCCGTGAGGGAGCCGACGAGCCGCGCGAGCGCGTCCACAACGAGGAGTTCACCCGCAAGGTGGTGCGATTCCGCCAGCCTACCCTCTCGGCCGAGAATGAGCGCCCCATCGTGAAGGGACGCCGCAACGGATGGCGCCGCAAGGGGCTGCCCGACGATGCCATAACCACCGCCGGCAGCGAGAATAATGAAGATTAATTGTTTCACCTCTCATATACATAAATTTTTACCGAAAATGGAGAAAACCAACATATTGCTGCTCGGTTCAGGAGGCAGAGAATCGGCTTTAGCGTGGAAAATGAGTCAGAGCGAGCTTGTAGGGGAATTGTTCATTGCTCCAGGCAATGGCGGAACGGGCAATTTCGGCACCAACGTGCCGATTTCACCGCTCGACTTCGACGCTGTGAGAAATTTTGCCCTCGACAATGCCATCGGCATGGTGGTAGTGGGCAATGAGGACCCTCTCGTGGCAGGAATCTACGATTATTTCAAGAATGATGCCGCCACGGCTGCGATTCCGGTCATCGGCCCTTCGAAAGCCGGCGCGCAGCTCGAGGGAAGCAAGGATTTCGCCAAGGAGTTCATGAACCGCCACGGCATTCCCACCGCGCGGCACCTGAGCGTGACAAAGGACTCCGTGGAGGAGGGATTCCGATTCCTCGAGAGCCTGAGCGCGCCATACGTGCTGAAAGCCGACGGACTGGCTGCCGGAAAGGGCGTACTGATTCTCCCAACGCTCGACGAGGCAAAGGAGGAGCTAAGGCAGATGCTCGGCGGAATGTTCGGAAAATCGTCGGACACGGTGGTCATCGAGGAGTTCCTGAGCGGAATAGAGTGCTCGGTGTTCGTGCTCACCGACGGCGAGAGCTACAAGGTGCTGCCTGTGGCTAAGGACTACAAGCGCATCGGCGAGGGCGACAAGGGGCTGAACACCGGCGGAATGGGCGCTATTTCGCCTGTGAGCTTCGCCGACGAGGCTTTCATGGAGAAAGTGCGGACCCGAATCATCGAGCCTACGGTGAACGGACTGAAAGCCGAGGGCATCACATATCGCGGATTCATATTCCTCGGACTTATCAACGTGGGCGGCGACCCGATGGTAATCGAATACAATGTGCGCATGGGCGACCCCGAGACCGAGGTGGTGATGCCGCGCATCAAGAGCGACCTCGTGGCACTGCTGCAAGGCGTGGCTACGACGACACTCGACAAGTGCGAGCTCGAAATCGACCCGAGATATGCCGTCACGGTGATGATGGTGTCGGCAGGTTATCCGGGAGCCTACGAGAAGGGAAAGGTGATTACGGGCACCGACAGTGCCGACGGAAGCATGCTGTTCCACGCCGGAACGAAGCTCGACGCCGACGGACGACTGCTCACAAACGGCGGCCGCGTGATTGCCGTGAGCTCCTACGGCGACTCTAAGGACGAGGCGCTCGCCACATCATTCGCAAATATCGCAAAAATCGATTTCGACGGCAAGTATTTCCGCCGCGACATAGGTTTCGACCTTAAATAACGCTTCGGCTCACTGTGCGCTGCGAACTTATAAACCGATTTTTCAACGGGTTGCTGTTCTCGGCAATTCTCGTTGTGGCTCTTGCTCTCTCGGCTGCCGCATTCCATGTCGGGGGAGGTGATGCCCACGACTATCTGCCGCTGATGCTCAACATAGCCGGAATCCTTGCCACGGGAGCGATGTTGTATATGCTCAACAAGACGTTCTCGTTCATCCGCGCAGTCACGGCAGTCAATGTGTCAACGTTCCTGATGCTTGAGGCGGCCAACCCCTATCTCTCGGCAGGAGCGTCTCAGGGCACATTGCTGTGCATCGTGGTGATGGCGGCTACTTTCATAATGTTCAATGCCTACAACCGCCGCGACTCGCAGCGCAGCATTTACCTCACTTTCGCGCTGCTGATGCTCGGATCGATGTTCCAATATTCGTGCGCGTTCCTGATTCCGGTGTTCATCCTCGGGTTCATGCAGATGCGCGCAATGACGCTGAAGGGATTCCTCGCTATGGGCGTCGGACTGCTGACGCCTCCATGGATTCTTTTCGGATTGGGAATCCTGTCGTTCTCCACTTTCGAGATTTCGTCCACGCCAAATGTGTGGGAGGGGCTGCCCGACAGGCAAATGTGGACTCTGCTCGTGGCGGCGATCGCCTCGGTGGTGCTCGTGCTGGCGCTGATGGCGCTCAACCTGATGCACATCTACAGCTACAAGACGCAGATTCGAGCCTACAACGGCTTTTTCTCGATTCTGGCGCTTGCCACGATTATTATGATGGCCGTGGACTACGACGCCATTCTCAGCTACCTGCCGCTGCTCAATTGCTGCCTCGCAATCCAGGTGGCACACACATTCACCATAAGTACCCACCCGAGGCGGTTCATTGCCGTGGCTCTGCTGCTCGTGGCATGTGCGGCATCTTATAGTTTATTCTTAACCAACTCGTTATGAAGGTAATCATAGAAAACCACATCCCATATATCTCACGACTTGTCGAGCCATTTGCCGACGAGGTGCTGTATCTCGCCGACGCCGAAATCACTCCCGAGGCGGTGGCCGACGCCGATGTGCTGCTCGTGCGGACGCGCACGAGGTGCGATGCCGGGCTGCTCGACAGCAGCCGATGCAGGTTTATCGGCACGGCGACGATAGGCACCGACCACATCGACCTCGACTACTGCGAAAGCCGCGGAATCACGGTGGCCAACGCTCCGGGGTGCAACGCTCCGGCCGTGGCTCAATATGTGCTTGCCACCATTGCGCGATGGATGGAGAAGGAGCACATCGACGCCTCCGATAGCGCATCTCTCACGCTTGGAGTAGTGGGTGTGGGGCATGTGGGCTCCATCGTGGCCCGCTGGGCGCGCGATTTAGGCTTCAAAGTGCTGCTCTGCGACCCTCCGAGGGCTCGCCGCGAGGGCTCTGATGCTTTTGTGGGCATCGACGAGATTGCACGACGGGCCGACATCATCACTTTCCACACGCCGTTCACGCGCGAGGGCGACGACGCCACATTCCACCTTTGCGACGAGGGGCTTATCGGCTCTATGCGCCACTGCCGGCTGCTGATCAACAGCGCCCGCGGAGGCATAGTCGACAATGCCGCGCTGCTTGCGGCCCTCGAGGATGGGAGAATTGGCGATGCGGCAATCGACTGCTGGGAGAATGAGCCAAATATCGACCTACGCCTGCTCGACAGGGCCTTCGTGGCTACGCCGCACATCGCAGGCTACTCGGCCGAGGGCAAGCGCCGTGCCACGGCGATGATTGTGGAGGCGCTCAACCGACGGTTCGGGTGGAGCATCGAGGTGCCTGCCGTCGACGCCCCGACGAGGGGCGTGGCTCACGTCACGCTGCCGAAGATTGCCGCAAGCTACGACCCTTTGGCCGATACCGACGCCCTGAGGGGCTCCGCCGAGGGCGCCGCGGGCTTTGAGGCGCTGCGCAATGGCTATAAGCTCCGGCACGAGGTGGGCGAATACAGGGTGTGCGTGTTTGGGGCGTCGAGCGACCGCATCGACCGCTCATTCAAGGATGCCGCCTATCGCCTCGGAATATTGTTGGCGCAGAGCGGAATAGCGGGAATCACCGGTGCCGGGCGCGAGGGGATGATGCGGGCTGTAACCGACGGATTTCTCGACGTTGGAGGCAACGTTATTGGCATCATACCGCAATTCATGGTCGACAACGGATGGCAATACGACCGCCTGTCGGGCATTATCGCCACGCCGGGAATGGCTGAGCGCAAATCGCTGATGCTCGCCATGAGCGACGACATTGTGGTGCTACCGGGTGGCTGCGGAACGCTCGACGAGCTTTTCGAGGCCATCACCGCAAAGCAGCTGGGGCTGTTCGGCGGCAGAATCGTGCTGCTGAACACCGGCGGATTCTTCAATCCTGCAATGGAGATGCTCCAACGCTGCATCGCGAGCGGATTCATGCGCCCATCGCACGCGAATCTGTGGACTACGGCCGCCACGCCCGAGGAGGCGCTCGACGCCATCCTCGCCCGGGCCGCAACTCCACACATTGAGAGTAAATACTGATTTTTGAAGCAATACATAGCAGGAACCAACTCAAAAAGACATCAATATGCCAAGCATTGCTGCGAAAATATCGCCCGCCGACTCCGCATTGTCCGCCGATTCAATGGCGGCGATGCCGAAGTATGAGCCTAAATACATCGAGGCGTTCCCCGACTCATCGGGAAATGCACTGAGCATCACGCGCCCCGACGAGCTCGCGGTGATTACCGTGCCCGATGCCGTGGCAGCGCCCGAGCCGCGCATAAAATCGCCGCTCTACGACAATGGCACCATGCTTCTCGTGCTTGCCGTGATTTTCGTTATCACCGTGAGCTACAGCAAGGGCTACAAGTATGTGGCCGACTTCTTCCACAACATCTCATCGGTGAGAGCGCGCCAGAACCTATTCGAGGACCACACCGTGAAGGAGACACAGATAATGACAGCCCTGACGGCCAACACCTGCATCTTCGAGAGCATCCTGCTATTCGAGGCGTTTCTCATGCTGCACCCCGAGGCTGCCGTGCCCGGCCGGCACATCTTCAAGTATGTGGCCACGCTCGCCGTGGCGGCGGCTCTGTTCCATCTCGCTCAGCTCGCATTATACCATCTGCTTGGATTTATATTCTCCGACAATGCATCCACGAAGCTCTGGCTCGACGCTTTCAAGGCGGTCCGCTCGATGCTCGGAGTGGTGCTCGCGCCGGTGGCTTTCGCCATGATGATTTGTCCATCTTTCACCAAAATGGCTCTGATTATATCCTTTCTTTTGTATTTTGCAGCTCGATTAATCATAATTTGTAAAGCATTTAGAATTTTTTTCAACAACCTGCAATCATCGCTTTATTTTATTTTGTATCTTTGCAGCGTGGAAATTGTACCTG
>JBJEKJ010000024.1:0-15401 GCA_051878575.1 Muribaculaceae bacterium
ATTGCACCTCCTTGTCCTCGCGGCGGTCGCGGTCGACGATGCCGTGGCTGTCGAGATGATGAAATGAGCGGAGGTCATTGAAAGCGCGCGTCGACTCTATCACCTTGTTGCAGCTTCCAAGCGGCTTCACGGTGTACTCCGTGAAAATCAGCGGATAGAAGCGGCTGTCGAGGCTGTGGGTGTCGTCGCCCTCGACAAAAAGCACCGGCTTGCGGCTGCCGAGAAGGTCGAGCATCAGCTGGTCGGAGAACTCGGTCGACATCTTTTCCACCACCTCATAGTCCCACGACTCCGACACGGCGTCGAAATTGCGCACCCACACGCAGATATTGTCGATTCTCGACGACGCGAAGCCCACATCGTGAGTATTATAGATGAAGGTGCAGTCGGGACGCATCGACTCTATCACGTTCCACAGTGCCTGCATTATCGAGTGATGAAGAAAGGTCTCGGGATCGTCGACGAAAATCACGGCATTGCGCCGGGCATAGAGCACCGAGCCTATGTAGTAGAGCACAGCCTTCTCGCCGTCGGAGAGCCGAAGGGCGGCAAAGGGCTCGTCGGCCGACTCGTTGGAGAAAAGCAGCTTTCCGGTAGCCCTCAGTAGGTGATTCTTGGGGAATACCTCTTCCCAGCGACGGGCCACCATGTCGAGCTTCGTACGGGGCACCTTAGCATCCTCGCCGGCAAGCAAATCGGCCTTATACTTCAGCATATCCACAAACTCGTCGTTAAGGAGCAGGAAAATCAGGCGCTCGAACTCGGTTGGCGCGTCGCCCTTCATGAAGTGCGTGGAATTAGACTTCTCCACGAAAAGCTCATCAATCGACCCCGCCATAGTGCTGCGCTCGGCTCTCGGAAACAATGCCCTGAGCGCCGACACGCAAAATGTGCTGTCGCCGCAGCTCTGCATCAGCCTCCGGCTGAAGCGCGTCTTTCCGGCGCCATTGGCGCCGATAACCGTCAATTGGTGCACATCCCGAAGCGTAACAGGCTCACCACCATTGATTCTTTTAGGCAACTGTATATTCATAGCGTTAAATCTTTTCCCAAATTTACGAAAATTTCAGCAAAATGCCACACCTCAGCCGATTTTCTTTCAAGAATCCTGAGCCAGCAGGCAGGCAGAAGGCACGGCGGACGGATGTGAGGGTGAAAAAAATGAGAGCGCCGATATCGGGCGCCCTCATTTTTCATATTGATATTGTGTGTGAGTATTACTCAAGTGCGACGAGTGTCACTTCGCCTGTCATGAGGTTTACTGTCACAAAATACATTCCTGGGTCGACTACATAACAGCCTCCGCTGCCGAACACCAACTTCGATGTAGCTGCTCCTTCGGCAAACACGAGGTCCTCATTTGCACCGCTCACCGAACCCATCTGAGAATCCCACGACAATGCCGTGTTGAAGCGGAAATAGCTCTTGCCGTCGCTCGAGTCTTTCATCATCACCTCACCGCTATAGATGTAGCTGTCGCCATTAGTCGACTCATTCATCAATGCGCATGAAGCATCAGTAGGTTCCCAGCCATTGCAGTTGCCCACAACATAGATTTTTGCCGGGTCAACCTTGTTCAGGTAGACTGAATTGGCGTTCAAATCCACCTTGAAGTAATATGTTCCTGCTTCGGGAATTACGAAGCAACCTTTGCCGTCGACAACCACAGGAGCGTTGAATACGCCATTAGTAAACTCTGCGTTCACGTTCACGCTACCATCGGCATCAGAGCCAATTGAGCCTACTTTATCGTTACCAAGCGCCGAATAGAAGCGCATGTAGCAGTTGCCCGGCATTTGATAGATTCCGGTGTACACATTGTCGTACTCGGGCGATACAAGTGGATAATCTCCATTATCAAACTTCCAACCGTTGTTATTGCCGATAATGTAGATATATGGGTCGCCAAGAGCCTCTACCTTGTATTCATTGTCCATCATATTGATTGTGATGCGATACCAGCCTGCCACAGGAATCTTGGCAGCTCCAACGTTTTTATCATTTTCCTTTTTATATTCCTCATTATTAATGAGCTTACCCTTGGTACTCACGTCTCCATCGACTGCGACACCCCAGACACCATCCCAATTTCCTAATGATGACTTCGGAACGACCTTCCAACAGCAGTTGTCGCCAACCTGAACGGTTATGGTGAAATATGGGTCATCGTAAACGTCTTTGTCGCTGTGGTTTAACTTGGTAGGAGCATTAATATTCCAGCCGTTCATATCGCCGACTAGATAATATTCCTCCTCCACGGTGAACGATTCGGGAATCGGGGTCACGTTGATTGCTCCTGTCGTGGCAAAGAAGGTGTTGGTGTCGCCAAAACGAACAGCAGCACCGTCGGCGTAGTTCAAGAAAGCAGCAAAGCGGAAGTACACGTTGTTGGCCTTCGGAGTCTTTCCGAACAAGTCGCGATAGTTGATGTTGATAGCGCTTGTGGGCACTTTGCCATTGGTAACGACCATAGGACGCGCATCGCTGAAGTCGGCGTTCTTCGACATATACATCATATAGCCCACCTCCTGACCGGCACGAAGCTCGGGAGTAGCGGTCGTAGTGATAACTTCGATAGAGTCGGCCGCAGTAAGGTCGATTTCAGTGCCCTTGAGAGCTTGACCGTAGTCAACGGTAAGACCTTCGAGGCTCATTGTTGGCTCTTGCGGATTGCTTTGGGGCGTAGGTTCCACCCAATCTTCCTCACACGAAGTGAATCCAAGAGCAAGAGCGGCGAATAAAAATATGCTTAATTTCTTTAACATTGTTCTTGAAATTTAAATTAGTTATTACTCAACTTTACCCTTACCGGTCACGAAGTTCAGATAAACCTTACCCGCAGGGTTGCCAACGCGGTCTTGGTCGGAACCATCGGCACGATAAGCGATTTTGCCGTCGAAGAATATGAACTCTGTTCTCCACCAGTCGACAACACCTACCGACCAAGTATCGGGACAGATGGCGAGGCGCAAGTTTCCGTCATCGTTGCCTTGCGTAGCCAATACCGTAGGCGATACAAACGGCCACTCGGCATCGGGGTCGTCGATAACATCAAACTTCCATTCGTCGGACTTATCCCACAATCCGCCATTAGCCATACCATAGACGTAGACATTAGGGGGCAGAATATCGATAGTGTAGTGATAGCTGCGGCCAACGATTTCAGTGGCCACGCCGAAGATATACCAGCCACTCTTCGAGACAACGAAGTTACCGTCGCCGTCGGCCGACACCTCACCTGCCACATTGTTGGCAATAGTAACGATGCTTTCGTCGTAGCCGAACTGTGTTCCACCCCAATCGGGAGTATAGTTGAACTTGAAGCCCTCACCGGCCTTCACATAGCGTATTACCCAGAACAACTCGGGATGTCCGTTCACGGCAATCATCTTAGGAGCTTTGCTCCAATCCCATTCACAGAATTGACCAATCATATACATTGCATCAGGCAATTGCATGTCGGGCAGTGCGTAATATGGCATCACGCGGTTAAGAGTGATGACGTTGGAATAAATCTCGCTCTTGAGCTCCGAGCCTTTCTCCACCGAAGGAATCTGAGCCTTCACGCGAACATAGAGCTTGATAGGCTCAGTGGGCATATCCTCCTCAGAGGCCACTTCGAGAGCCTGGCAGATGAGCACGTCGAGCTCATTGGCATCGACCTCAATCACACTGTTAGTAGAAGGCTCCGATACTGATTGCACCTTGTCGCTCGTCCAATCGCCGTCGGTAGAAATCTGCACGGTGTAATCCACGGCTGCGGCGAAGCCATAGTTGGGCTGCGAGCATGTGAACACCACTGTGGCGGTATTTCTCAAGTCATATACGGCATCGGCATAAGCCGGCGTGTTGAGGACAAACTCTGTCGGCTCCTGATATACAGGATTCTCATCCATCGGGCTATTGCACGACACTGCGCCAAGCATCAAGCCCATAATACCGAATAAAATATAATTAAATTTCTTCATCTTTTTCAGTAATTAAAAGTTTTTACTTTTATCAATAACCTGTGTTCTGCTTGAAGTCAGGCTGTGCTGCAATCACGTTGGTAGGAATCGGGAAGAGCTGCATGTAGTCGGGCAGGTCGCCACCTTCGAGAGTGTAGCCTTTCCACGACCAGTCGTAGCCCTTGGTGAACTTGCCAAAGCGCACAAGGTCGGTGCGGCGCACGTTCTCCCAGTAAAGCTCACGGCAACGCTCGTCGATAATGTTGTCCTCGGTGAGGTCGGCAGCAGTCCACGACGATACTCCGGCACGATTACGCACATAGTTGGCATATCTCACACCCTTCTCCTTGTCGGCCGCACCGCGCATAGCGCACTCGGCATACATCAGATACACGTCGGCGAGGCGGATAAGCGGGAGGTCGGTGTTCGGGAACTTGGTGATCTCGCCCACTTTCATTGAGCCTGTAGCCTCGTCGCGAAGAAGGTTGGTGAACTTAACCACTCCAAATCCATCGGTGAATTTCGAGAAGGTAGTGTTCTCCTTCGAGAATCCGTCGGCTTCATTCTTCCACATCGACCAGCGCTCGTCTTGCGGCTCGCGGGCGAACTTGTCGGAGAATTGCGGTGTGGCGTGCATACATCCCCACTGCTGATTCAAGCCGTAGTCCTCACAATTCATATAAGCTCCATCCTTGTCGACGGTGAGGTTGCTCACACCGGCACAGCAGAGGAAAGTGGTGCCACCGTAGGGCTGAGTCTGGATAGCGTCGTAGGCGATACCCCAGAGGATTTCGTTCACGTCGCTTCCACCGGGCATAAACACGTCGTTGTCGCCGCAGAATACCCACAGATAGTTAGGCACAAGGCCCGAGCCCTGGAATCCGCTGCCAAGATGGCGGGTGATGATGTTCTCGCAGTGCTCGGCACACTTGTCGTAGGCTGGCGTGCCGGTGAACACCTCGGCATTCAGGTAAAGGCGGGCAAGAAGTGCCTCGGCACCATCCTTGCCCACACGGCCATATTTAGGAGCTGCGTCGCTCATATTTGCCACGATGTCCTCGAGCTCACCGGCGAGCCATTTGTAGAGATCGGCGCGCTCCATCTGCACGGGCGAGGTACCCGGAGCGTCGTTCTCGGTGATGAATCCGCCACGGCCGAAGAGGTCGATAATGTTGTAGTAGCTCATGGCGCGGAGCGTGCGTGCCTCATAGGCCATCTCCTTGAACTGGTCGTCGCCGGCCACAAGGCGCAGGAAGTCGTTGCAAATTGCAATGTGAACGTACATGCGGCTGTAAGTACCGAAAATATTGGCGTTACCCTTGCTCCAAGTGTCGGTCACAAGGTCGAAAACGCCCTCGTCGGCCCAAATCCACTTCGACTCGTCGGTAGTGAACTCGTTGAGCATGAAAATACCGCGGGTGTACTGGCTTGTACCACCGTCGAGGCCCGATATGTCTGATCCTCCGTCGGGACCATACTGCCCCGACACTGCCATTCCCGAGTAGCACTTTGCCAACACTGCCTCATATTGATCGGGCGTAAGGTTACCGGCGGTAATCGTATTCGGGTCGTTAGGCATCAGGTCCAAATCGCCTACGCAGGAAGTGGCACCAAGTGCCATTGCTGCGCATAATACCGAAAATATTTTTGTTTTATATGATTTCATCGTCTGTAAATTCATTTTATATGTAAAACACCTCAACTTTTAGAAAGTAGCTACTACACCAAGAGTTCCGGTGATTGAGCGAGGATAAACGTCGCGGTCGATACCGTCGAAGTTCTCGGGATCAAGACCTTTGTACTTGGTGATGACAAACGGATTCTGAACTGCGCCATACACGCGTAGACGGAGCTGATTCTTCAGCAAGCCCGGCCATGTGTAGCCCAGTGTGATGTTGTCGCAGCGGAGGAAGCTGGCGTTGCGCAACCAGTAGTCGCTCATTTGGATACCTACCGTGGGGTTGACAGTTCCCTTGAAGTAGTGACCGCCTGCGTCGATAAGGTTGTTCACCTTGGCGTTCTTCCAAGTGTTGTCGATATTGGAGTTTCCGGCGATAGCGTCGGCATACACATAGTTGCCTATGTTGGCGCGGAGCGAGAAGCCGAAATCCCAGTTCTTCCAATTGAAGTTGGAGCCTATGGTCATTGTCACCTTCGGGTCCTTGCTGTAGCGGATGCGGCGGTCGTCGTCGTTGATCTTGCCGTCGCCGTTCTGGTCGACGTAGACACCCTCAAGCGGCTCGCCATTGGCATCGTAGACCTGCTCGAGCAGGAAGAAGGAGTTGGCGGGATAGCCCACTGCATGAACCTGGCAAGTACCACCCGTACCGGCCGAGATGCCACCTGTGGTGACGTAGGAGCCGTCGCTGTTGAGCTTGGTGATCTTGTTCTTGTTGTAGGCCACGTTGTAGTTGAGGGTCCATGTGAAGTCTTTCGTAACCACCGGACGTGCTGTGATAGCGAACTCAACGCCCTGATTCTCGAGAGTACCGATATTCTGGTTCATCATGTTTGAAGTGGTGGAGCCGATGGGCACTGTCACGTAGCTAAGGAGGTCCTTGGTCTTGCGGAAGTAGTAGTCGACGCTGGCAGTGATGCGGTTGTTGAGGAATGCGAAGTCAAATCCGGCGTTCCACGTAGTAGTCTCCTCCCACTTGATATTCGGGTCGTAAGCACCCGGATAGAGTGTGGTGATGAAATTGGTTGTCGATCCCCAAGGATAGTGTGAGCCTTGAACCGACTGGATGTAAGTGGCGAGATAAGGATAGTAGTCGTCGTTAAGATCCTGCTGACCGGTGACACCCCAGCCCAAGCGGAGTTTCCACTCGTTCATCACGTCTTTCACGCCCTTCATCCACGGCTCGTCGGTAATCTTCCATCCGAGAGCCACCGATGGGAACACGCCCCAGCGGTTGTCCTTGTGGAAGCGCGATGATGCATCGCCGCGGACCGTTGCAGTGAGCAAGTAGCGGCCGAAGAAAGTGTAGTTCAAGCGGCCGAAGAATGAGAGCAGCTGCAAGTGCGATGCCCATTTTGTGGTTTCGGGATTGGTCCATGTAGTGCCGATGCGCTGCGTGCCCTCGGCGAGGGTGTAGGTTCCGTCGGCATTGAGAACGGGAGAGCTGAAGCCGTTGGTGGTGAATTCAGTACCATTGTTCCATCCGTCGCGATAGAAGCGCTGCCAAGAGTAACCTGCCGTCACGTCGAAGTTCGACATGATTTTCTCCACGTCTTTCTTATAGTTGATATAGAAGTCGAGCAGAGTGTTGCTCTTGAATTGCTCGATGTGCTGATAAGCGCCTGCACCGTCGTTGTGGTAGCTGTCCCATGCTGTAGGAGAGTTGGCGGTGAGATAGATGTTCTCCTTCGACTTGCTCACGTCGTAACCGAGGTTAAGATTGAGGTGAAGGTCGGGGAGCCATTTCAGCGCATAGTCGATTTGCAAGTTACCATTGCTGCGAAGCACTGTAGCCTTGTCGTCGCGGTCGCTTGCCACGGCTATGGGGTTGTTCACACCGTTGGTGTTGAATGCGGCGCCGTTCATCTGCGAGTAGTATCCGTTCCACAGCTTGTAGCCCGGGAGCGAGTTGGCGCTCATCTGTGCGTTGTTGTAGAGAGGAGCGCTCGGGTCCATAGTCACTGCGCCACCCACTGCGCCTGAGTTGCTGAACTGGTTCTTCACCCAGTAGCCCTTGGCGTTGGCGCTTACTTTCAGGCGGCCCTCAAGGAACTCGGGAGTGAGGTTGAAGCCCACTGTGGCACGGTCCATCTTGGAGTTGATGAGGATACCGTTGTTGTTGGTGTAGGTCACGGCCACACGATAGGGCAATATTCCGGCAGTACCGCCCACGCTGAGGCTATAGTCCTGCGAGATTGTGGTGCGGAGCACCTCATCCTGCCAGTTGGTGTTCTGCTTGCCATACTGTGCGATGTTATTGTTGATGTAGTTCACCGGGTCGCTGCCCTCACCGAAGTTTTGGGTGAGCAGGCCGAGAAGGGCGTCGGTAGAGAGCGACTTGTAGGTCTTGCGAGCCGACTCAACTTTCCAGTTGGCCGAGAAGTTGACCTGAGGCTTGCCGGCTTTACCCTTCTTGGTGGTGATGATAATCACACCATTGGATGCGCGCGAACCGTAGATAGCGGTAGCCGACGCGTCCTTGAGGATAGTCATGTTCTCCACATTGTCGGGAGCAATCATTGAGAGTGCGTTGCCCATACCCTGAACGCCTGAGTTGTCCAAAGGCACTCCGTCGATCACGATAAGAGGGTCGTTTTTAGCGTTGAGCGACGATCCGCCACGCACGCGGATTGTACCGCCGCCCTCGGGACCGCCCGAAGTGGTCACTACCACACCCGGAGCCTGACCCACGAGGAGGTCTTGTGCCGAGGTAGCCAGTCCGGCTTGAATCTCGCTCGGCTTCACGGTGTTCACCGAACCGGTGGCGTCGTTTTTCTTCACTGTACCGTAACCGATAGCCACAACCTCATCGAGCACGAGGGAATTCTCCTTCATGACTACCTTGAGGGTTGTTCTGCCGTTGACGGGTACATTTTGGGTCTCATAACCAACGTATGAAACCACGAGAGTGGATTTGGAATCGACTACGAGCTGGAATTTTCCGTCGAAGTCAGTGGCGGCACCTGCTGTCGTACCTTGCGGTATAACACTCGCCCCGATAAGAGGCTCACCGGTTCCATCGACAACCGTACCCTGTACGGTAATCTTCTGCGCTAAAGCAGGAAAGGCAAGGCACAATGCGAATAGCATCACAATCCAGGCTTTCCGATTCATCTGAAAACAAATGTTCTTCATGCAAGAATGTTTTTAGTTTTACATTTGGGTTTACATTATTTTTTTTATTTATCTCACACACATAAATAACGCTTATCGGGACATGACGAACGGCACGGACGCCATTCTCCCCACACGACGGATAGCAGGACTGAGGTATTAGCCTCCATTTTAGGTCGTTTTCACGGGCTTTTAGTCGTTATCTATCAATCATAGGTCGAATGTCTGCATCGCCCTTACGGGCTTCTCTGATAATTGTATTTATATTCAGCTACAAAATAAGCACATATTTTTCAATTTTTACCATTTTCTCGTCACAAAATAGCATATTTAACATACTTAATTAACAAACAGCCTATTTTTTAACAAAAAGAGCGAAGCCCTGCCTTGTCAGCAGAGCTTCGCTCATATCTTAGAGGATTTCACCTTGCGCCATGGGCGCTACGGCTTGTCACTCGGCGTATTTCTTGACGATAATACTTGCGTTGTGGCCACCGAAGCCGAATGTATTGGACAAAGCGGCTCTCACGGTGCGCTTCTGAGCCTTGTTGAAGGTGAAATTCAGCTTATAGTCGATTTCGGGGTCAAGATCGTCGTCGGCGTGGTTGATGGTAGGCGGAACAATGTCGCACTCTACCGACTTCACGCAGAAGAGGGCCTCAAGCGCGCCGGTGGCACCGAGAAGGTGGCCGGTCATCGACTTGGTGGAGCTGATGTTCAGCTTATAGGCGTCCTCGCCCCACAATTCCTTGATGGCCTTGACTTCCGACAAGTCGCCCACAGGAGTAGATGTTCCGTGCGCGTTGATGTAGTCAATCTCGCCCGGCTTCATTCCTGCGTCGTTCAGAGCATTCTTCATAACGAGCTTTGCACCCAATCCGTCGGGATGCGTGGCGGTGATGTGATATGCATCAGCCGACATGCCTCCTCCCACAACCTCGGCGTAGATCTTTGCACCACGGGCCTTAGCGTGCTCGAGCTCCTCGAAGATGAGGCATGCCGAGCCCTCGCCCATGATGAATCCGTCGCGCGAGCCGCTGAACGGACGTGATGCCGTGGCAGGGCTGTCGTTGCGGGTCGACAATGCGTGCATCGAGTTGAAGCCACCCACACCGGCGGGGTAGATGGCGGCCTCGGCTCCTCCGCTGACGATGGCATCGGCCATGCCCAAGCGGACGTAGTTGAAGGCGTCGATAAGCGCGTTTGTCGAGGATGCGCAAGCCGACACTGTTCCGAAGTTAGGTCCGCGGAATCCGTATTGCATGGAGATGTGGCCGGCAGCGATGTCGGCAATCATCTTGGGGATGAAGAACGGGTTGTACTTCGGTCCCTGATCCTTATGCATTGCGTAATATCCGGCTTCCTCCTCAAAAGTGTGAAGACCGCCGATTCCGGCAGCGAAAATCACACCCACGCGGTCGTGGTCCACTCCCTCGGCATCGAGCCCCGCATCGGCCACGGCCTGACGCGCCGCCACAAGTGCATACTGCGCATACAGGTCGTATTTGCGCACCTCCTTGCGGTCGAAATGCTCGGTGGCGTTGAAGTTCTTGACCTCACACGCGAACTGAGTCTTGAACAGTGAAGCGTCGAAATGAGTAATAGGACCTGCGCCACTCACACCCTCCACGGCGTTGTTCCATGTGGTCGCAACGTCGTTACCTATAGGCGTGATGGCTCCAAGCCCGGTTACCACTACTCTCTTTAACTCCATTCTCAATATTTTTGGATTGGAATTCAGAATTACTTGTTAGCCTCGATGTAAGAGATAGCGTCACCTACAGTTGTGATGCCCTCTGCCTTGTCGTCTGGAATAGTAATGCCGAATTCTTTCTCGAATTCCATAATCAACTCTACAGTATCAAGAGAATCTGCGCCAAGATCTTGTGCAAATGTAGCCTCCGGCTTTACTTCTGTTTCGCTTACACCAAGTTTGTCAACAATTATCGCTTTTACTCTTTCTGCAATTTCTTCAGACATAATAATTAAATTTTAAATAGTTACAATACTGGATTTTTAATTCATTTCGTGGTGCAAAGTAAACAATTATTATTCATATATGAAAAGAAATCTGCACATAAAATCCTCGCTTTTGCACATTTTAGGCCAAAATGAGCACATATTTTCGCAATTACGGAACTTTTTCTGTAATTCTCGTGTTACATCTATGTTACAAAATCAGAACTCTATCGAACAAAATTACCTTTGTTTTGTAAATAATGTATACATTTGTGGCATTAAAAAACATATATATAATGAATATGACAGTGAAACAGCTTTTGGCGCTCACAGCCGCGGCATTGCTGACGGCGACATCGTGCACAAAAGCCTCAAAGGCATCGGACGAGAGCAATGAGACGCCTGAAATCTGCAACTTTGCAATAAGCGAGACTTTCAAGACGGCAGCCGCATGCTACCGTTGCGTGGGCGACACCACATTCGGCGCCGACACCGAGGTGTTCTCGTCACGCTCGGTGTCGATACAGTGGCCCGAGAGATTCGGCGACAACGACCTGAAGGGCCTCCAGGACTCGCTCCTCGCAAGTGTCTTCGACTCCCGGCCGGCTCCCATCGACAAGGCGATAGGCTACTTCATTACACACCCCATGGGCTATGGCGACTACACGCTCGAGAAAGTCGACTCCATGCCCGAGGCGTCGGCGAGCGTGAGGGTGCTCACACAGGACATCCGCTGCCACACCGTGGGATTCTGCGAGCGATACATCGTGTATAAAATCGAGGAACAGGGCTATATGGGTGGTGCGCACTCTTCCTATGGGGCAAGATTCGTGAACTACGACGTGAAGCGAAACAACGTGCTCGACTTCGACGAGATATTCACCGCAGGCAACGACGCCATACTGCTCGACGTGCTCAAGGCCTCGCTCTGCGACTTGTTCTACGCCGGCTCGCTCTCCGAGCTGGCAGAGAAATCGGGAATTTTCACCGACCAGATTTTCCTGACCCACAATGTGTATCTCACAGGCAACAACATCGTGTTCTACTACAACCCCTACGACATCGCGCCGTGGGCGGTGGGCCCGATAGAGGTGCCGATACCGGTCTACAACCTCGACCAGTACCTGACCGACGAGGCCCGCGACCTCTTCAAGTGACACGTCGGCGGTGAGGCGACTACGCACCACAACTGACAATTCTTGGCAACACATATTTTATATAATATATATAACACATGAACTCTACATCCAACCGCATCCTGGCGATGTCGCCATCGGCAACTCTTGCAATGTCGCAAAAGAGCAATGAGCTGAAGGCTCAGGGAGTCGACGTAATCAACCTCTCAGTGGGCGAGCCCGACTTCAATACCCCCGACCACATAAAGGAGGCTGCCAAAGCTGCAATCGACGGCAACTTCACATTCTACACCCCCGTGCCGGGATATCTATCGCTGCGCAAGGCTATATGCGCCAAGCTGAAACGCGAGAACGGCCTCGACTTCACTCCCGAGCAGATCGTGGTGTCGAACGGCGCAAAGCAATCGCTCTGCAACTGCATCCTCTCGCTCATCAACCACGGCGACGAAGTGATAATCCCTACTCCGGCGTGGGTTAGCTACGTGGAGATGGTGAAACTCGCCGAGGGCGTGAACGTGCTCGTGCCCGCCACCGTGGAGCAGAACTTCAAAATCTCAGCCGCACAGCTCGAGGCGGCAATCACGCCAAAGACACGCATGGTGCTGCTGTGCTCACCCTCTAACCCCACAGGCAGCGTCTACTCGCGCGAGGAGCTGAGGGCTCTCGCCGACGTGCTCGCAAAACACCCCGACATCATAATTCTTGCCGACGAGATATATGAGCATATCAACTACACCGGCGAGTTCAACTCTATATCGCAATTCGCCGAGCTGCGCGACCGCGTGGTGATAGTGAACGGAGTGTCGAAGGCTTACGCCATGACGGGTTGGCGCATTGGATACATCGCCGCACCGCTGTGGATTGCAAAAGCCAACAGCAAGCTGCAAAGCCAATACACATCGGGATGCTCGTCGATAGCACAGAAAGCCGCCGAGGAGGCCTACACCGGTCCGCAAGACTGCGTGGAGAGCATGCGCAAGGCTTTTGAGCGTCGCCGCGACCTGATAGTGAGCTTGCTAAAGGAGATTCCGGGGCTGAAAATCAACCACCCTGAAGGTGCATTCTACATTTTCCCGGAAGTCTCAAGCTACTTCGGCAAGACCGACGGGAAGCACACCATAGCCAACTCCAACGACCTTGCCATGTATCTGCTTGAGGAGGCTCACGTAGCCACCGTGGACGGCGCGGCATTCTGCGCGCCGGGCTACATACGCCTGAGCTACGCCACGAGCGACGACAACATCCGCGAGGCGGCTCGACGCATCGCCGACGCCCTCGCCAAGCTGAGATAACCGCGGCACAACAGCCGGAATGGCCCTGAATCTCATAAAAATGCATCAAATAGCGACTGCGCCGTAAGCCTCAATTACGGCACACGGCATCATAAAAGGCGGCACCACAAAGGAATTTCTCCACGGTGCCGCCTTTTTTGTGTCGTTATAGTGCCATCAATGGCAGAATTATCGCCACCACCCCGCTCAAATGGCGGGGAATCGCCTACTCTTGTCAATAGTGAGGCCCGAGGCTACTGTGCCTCGAGGTCCTTCACGCCAAGCTCCTTTATGGAACCGGTCTCGGGATAGAACTTCACGAAACTCGGACGCTTCTTGTCGACGAACATTGCCGGATCGAGCCCGAAATCAACGCCAAACTGCGCTACGTCGAACTCCTTGCGGCACACCTCAGCGCCCTCATAGCTCAGGCTGATGGCGGCACGACCGGGAATCCTGTACATCACTGCGCCCTTTGGCAATTTCTTCTCCTCGCCCTTATCGTCCTTAGGCAGCGCGCCACGCTCCAATATGTTGAGCGCGAGCGTCACCGGAGCTCCGCTCAAATCGGTCTTGTCGACAATTCCGGCAGCATCCGAAAGGCGGAAAATCACCTCTTTCGACACCTCGCCGCTCGGCACATAGTCAAACTCCGCCACGGCAGTCTCGGTGGTCCGCGTGCCGCAGAAAAGTGCCATCAAGTCCTTCTCCTGCTCATCGAGATTGTCGAGAACGAGCTTCAACGCGGCACCGTCGGGCGGCATTTGGTCGGCCTCGCCCGTAGCGAAGTTGGTGCGGCTCTCACGAATCCTGTAGATCATTCGGGCCGCAAGCTCGGCACGCTTTGCCGTCGACTCGCCGGCAAGCAGCTCGCCGGGCAGCGACTTGGCATAGCCATAGTTGTCGAGGCGTCCGGGCTCAGCCTTCCTCGGCTCCTTCTTCGGAATCAGCGCCGCCACGTTCTCCTCGTTGATAGCGAGCGGCAGGCCATTCTCGGTGAGCATAAGGAATGGCGCCGATCCCGGCTTGAACTGCATGAGGTATCGATTGTCGGGGTTGGGCACGCCATAGGTGGCCATGTCGATGCTTTTCAGCTTCCACGCCACCGAGTCGGCAGCCACCACATTGTCAATGCTAAGATATTTTTTTGCATATTTGTAGAACGGACCGGCCTTCGACACCGTCTTCTCAGCCTCAACCATAATTCTCACATGGGTCACGGGCAGGGAGTAGACAAGACCATACTCATTGTGCTTTGCGGCCGTAAACTTCTGCGTGGTCTGCGCCTCCACCGGCTGCAAACCGCATGCCACCGTCAACGCAACTGCGAGAGAACACTGTATATGATTCATTTCCAAATAATTTATTAATTAGCGTCATTAAAAAAATCCATAATTCTCAGGCTTGCGGCACACAAGCGTCAGTTGGTGAGATTGCGTATCACCTGCCCTATGTTGTCCACGATGTCGCCCGCCACCATTCCGTAGGTTCCATGAGCCACGGCAGCCATGTCGCCCGCCGCACCGTGTATAAACACGCCGAGCACGGCGCTCGTGCGCGAGTCGTAGCCCTGGGCGAGCAGCGCGCCGATGATTCCGGTGAGGATGTCGCCGCTGCCGGCAGTAGCCATGCCCGGGTTGCCGTTGCTGTTGATATACACGCGACCGTCCACATTCACCGTCATTGTGTAGTGCGACTTCAGCACTATCACGAGCTGATATTTCTTAGCCACCTCGATTGCACGGCGCAGGCGCTCCTCCTCGCTGTGATGCTTGCCGAATATGCGGTCGAACTCCTCGGCGTGAGGCGTGATCACCGTCTTCGCCACTATGCTGTCGAGCAACATGGGGCGCTTGGCTATACAATTGAGCGCGTCGGCGTCGAGCACGCACGGCTTGCGGTAGTTCTTCAGGAAAATCTCAAGGGCGTCGCACGTCTTCTCGTCGGTGCCGATGCCCGGACCCACAGCCACCGACTGGTAGTTGTGGCTCAGCTTTATGTCGGTGGTGATCCAATCGTCGTGATCGCTCTCATATTTCGCCTCGGGCACACTGATTTGCAGAATGTCGTGGCCGCTGCACGCTCCGTGCACCGTCATCAGGCCCACTCCCGAGCGCATCGCGGCACGGGCGGCGAGCACCGCGGCGCCAAACATCCCGTAGCTTCCGGCCACGAGCAGCATGTTGCCGAAATTATACTTGTTGCAGTGCGGCGGGCGCTTGCGCAGCACATTCTTCACCTCATAGTCCTCCACAAGATAGAAGTTGCTGCGGGTGCTGCGCATCGCCTCCTGGCT
>JBJEKJ010000025.1:0-14898 GCA_051878575.1 Muribaculaceae bacterium
CATGGTGTTGTTCTTTGTGATAAGATAGCGTGCCGGGCGCAGTCCATTTCGGTCGAGCATTCCGCCGGCGTATCGGCCGTCGCTGAACAACAATGTTGCCGGGCCGTCCCAGGCTTCCATCAAAATGCTGTGATACTCGTAGAAAGCCTTAAGCTCGGGAGATATAGGGTTCTTGTCGTTGAACGACTCGGGCACGAGCATGGCAAGGGCATGAGGCAGCGACATGCCGGCCATCACGAAATACTCAAGCACGTTGTCGAGCGACGCGCTGTCGCTCATATTGGGCTGGATTATAGGTGTTATGTCGGCCCCATCAAGCGATACCGGGTTCAACACGCACTCTCGGGCGTGCATCCACATGCGGTTGCCTTGAATAGTATTTATCTCGCCATTATGCCCAAGCATCCTGAATGGCTGGGCAAGGCTCCACGTGGGGAATGTGTTGGTGCTGAAGCGCGAGTGTACCAGTGCCATTCCGGTGGTGAAATGTGGATTCATCAAATCGGGGAAGTAATATCGCAGTTGAAGCGAGGAGAGCATTCCCTTGTAGATGATAACTCTTGAAGATAACGAAACGATATAGAAATCACTTTTACCGACAATTGCGGATTTTGCAATCTTGTTCTCGATGCGTTTTCTGAGCACATAGAGCTTGGGCTCAATTTCGTCGTTGGTGCGCTCATCGGCCACAAAAATCTGTTTGATGTCGGGCTCAGCCGATTTGGCCACTACTCCCAATTGCTCGTTGTTGGTGGGCACGTCTCTTATTGGAAGCATCGTGAGTCCCATTTCTAAAGTTTCCCTTTCTATAATGTCGAAAATAGTCTGTTGCGACTCCTCATTTTTGGGCAAAAAAATCAGTCCGCTACCATATCTTCCCTTCTCGGGCACGGCAATGCCCTGCAATAAAATAAACTCATGGGGAATCTGTACCATAATTCCCGCACCGTCGCCTGTCTTTGAATCGGCGCCCTCGGCACCGCGGTGTACCATATTCTCAAGTACCTGAAGACCTTTCTCCACCAATTGGTGCGACTTAATGCCATTTATATTGACTAACAAACCTACACCGCAGGCGTCCTTCTCATTAAGAGGATTGTATAAACCTTGTTGTCTTGGTAACATAGTGTTTCTTTCTTTTTATAGGAATAACGAGTTGTGGTATTTATAGAAATCAGGAAAAGATAAACAAAATGAAATTACAACCTTCTACTTATACCACAACACGTTAAATAAAATTTTATATTGTGAGTTGCTCACTACCTTATGAACAATATCTCACGATATTTGGGCAAAGGCCACATCTCATCATCGACCATGAGCTCGAGCTTGTCGATGTGATAGCGAATCTCGTCCATCAACGGGAACACCGTATCGTGATATGCAAGTGCTTTCTCTCGCTCGCTCTCAATTTTGTTGGCAGTCTTCCGAGCCGATATCATCTGAGCCACTTTTTGCTTGATAATCGACATGTGCTCAGCCATCTTCTCTATCATATAGAGGTCTTGCTCGGCAATCTTGTCGCCTTTCTCATTAGTGAAAAGGCTCTTGATCTTGAACACGTTGTCGAGCAGAACCGACTGATAGCGGGTGGCAACGGGCAATATATGGTTGGTTGCCAAATCGCCAAGTACACGGGCCTCAATCTGTATCTTCTTGGTGTAGATTTCCCACTTCACCTCGTTGCGGGCCTTAAGCTCAATCTCGGAGAATACTCCTGTGCGGCGGAACATCTCCACACTCTCAGGCTTCAAGTAGGAGTCGAAGATTACAGGGATAGATGTCTCACAGTCAAGGCCTCTCTTTGCCGCCTCAGCTTTCCATTCATCGCTGTATCCGTTGCCGTCGAAGTGTATAGGCTTGGCAAACGAGATAAGCTCTTTTACTTCGGAGAGAATAGCGTGCTGTATTGTCTCGCCGTTGGCAAGATGCTTGTCTACCGCCGCTTTGAACTCATTGAGCTGGTCGGCTACTGCCGCATTAAGAGCAATCATTGCCGAAGCGCAGTTGGCCGATGATCCCACGGCACGGAACTCGAAGCGATTGCCCGTGAATGCGAATGGCGAAGTGCGGTTACGGTCGGTGTTGTCGAGGAGAATCTCGGGAATCTGCGACAAGCCGAGTCGCATCTCCTCCTTGCCTGCAAAGTCGATAAGCTCGTCTTTGTTGCTCTTCTCCAATTTCTCAAGGATACTCGACAGCTGAGTGCCGAGGAACATTGAGATGATTGCCGGCGGTGCCTCGTTGGCTCCGAGTCTGTGCCCGTTCGTAGCCGATGAAATGGAAGCCTTCAGCAGTCCGTTGTGCTTGTACACGGCGGCCATCACATTGGCGATGAAGGTGATGAATTGCAGATTTGCTTTAGGCGTTTTACCGGGGGCGAACAGCAGTACGCCGGTGTCAGTTCCGAGACTCCAGTTGTTGTGCTTTCCCGAGCCATTGATTCCGGCAAATGGCTTCTCATGCAGCAGCACGCGGAAATTGTGCTTGCGTGCAACGTCGGCAATCAGCGACATCAACAGAAGGTTGTGGTCGTTGGCGAGGTTGGTCTCCTCGAAGATTGGTGCAAGCTCAAACTGGTTGGGCGCAACCTCGTTGTGGCGGGTCTTGGCCGGAATACCCAATTTGTGGCACTCAATCTCAAGGTCGAGCATGAAAGCCTCAACACGCGATGGTATGGCACCGAAATAATGGTCCTCAAGCTGCTGGTTCTTTGCGCTCTCATGTCCCATGAGCGTGCGTCCGGTCATCACAAGGTCAGGACGCGCCGAGTATAATGCCTCATCGACCAAGAAATACTCCTGCTCCCATCCAAGATACGAGAAAACGTGCTTCACATTCGGGTCGAAAAGCTGTGCTACGGCTGTTCCAGCCTTGTCCACACTGTTGAGGGCACGGAGCAGTGGTGTCTTATAGTCGAGCGATTCGCCTGTGTATGAAATAAATATAGTGGGAATACACAATGTGTTCTCTATGATGAATGCCGGTGATGATATGTCCCATGCAGAATAGCCTCGGGCTTCGAATGTGTTACGGATACCTCCATTCGGGAAACTCGACGCATCGGGCTCCTGCTGAACAAGCAGCTTGCCGGTGAATTCCTCCATAACGCCGCCTTTGCCGTCGTGCTCTATGAATGAGTCGTGCTTCTCGGCAGTTCCGTCGGTCAGCGGATGGAACCAGTGGGTATAGTGCTTGGCTCCATTGTCGATAGCCCATTGCTTCATGCCGGCTGCCACGCTGTCGGCGACCTCGCGGTTCAGCGGAACTTTGTTGTCGATGGCATACACAAGAGCGTCGTACGTCTTTTTCGGCAGATACTCAAACATTTTCTTTCTGTTGAAAACGTATTTGCCATAATACTCCGAAGGACGCTCCTTCGGGATCTCAACCTTTAGGGCTTTTCTGTCAAAAGCTGTTTCTACGACCTTAAATCTTAACTGTGACATAAAAACAATAAATTAATATATTAGAATTTTATTTTTTTCATTCTCTCTACGGCTTCCAACGTGTTCTCAAAGGTGTTGAATGCCGTCAGCCTGAAGTAGCCTTCTCCCGAGGGACCGAATCCCACTCCTGGAGTGCCTACGATGTTGCTCTCGTTCAGCAGTTTGCCGAAAAACTCCCATGATGTGAGATTGCCGGGAGTCTTCACCCAAACGTATGGAGCGTTGACGCCGCCAAAAGCCTGCAAGCCTATCGACCTGACGCCCTCAAGCAGTATTCTCGCATTTCGCATATAGTAGCCTATGACTTCCTTTACCTGTTGGCGGCCTTTTGCCGAGTAGGTGGCCTCGGCAGCGCGCTGAGTGACGTAGGAAGCGCCGTTGAATTTTGTGCATTGGCGGCGATTCCATAGCTTGTTGAGCTGCACCGGCTCTCCTGAGGCACTGTAGCCTATAAGCTCTTTCGGCACCACCGTATAGCCACATCGCAATCCGGTGAATCCGGCGGTCTTTGAGAAACTTCGAAACTCTATGGCACATTCCCTCGCTCCTTCAATCTCATAGATGGAGTGGGGCACGTCATCCTCTTGAATATATGCCTCATAAGCTGAGTCAAACAGAATCAAAGCCTTGTGTTCCAGTGCATAATCAACCCAAACCTTGAGCTGTGCTTTAGTGAGCGTGGTGCCGGTCGGATTATTTGGATAACACAAATATATAACGTCGGGCACGGTGGCTGGCAATGCCGGGACAAAACCGTTATCCGACGTACATGGCAGATACACTATGTTGCTCCATTTGCCGTCGGCCATGGGAACTCCTGCACGTCCGGCCATCACATTGGTGTCAACATATACCGGATATACCGGGTCGGTTACAGCCACCACATTGTCGGTGGAGAGAATGTCGCCAATGTTGCCGGTATCACTCTTGGCACCATCGCTGATGAAAATCTCATCACTTGCCATATCAATGCCTCTGTCGATATAGTCGGTCTTGGCAATTTTCTCCGACAGGAATTTGTAGCCTTGTTCAGGTCCATAGCCGTGGAATGTCGCCGATTCAGACATGTCGTCAACGGCCGCATGCATAGCTTTAATCGATGCGTCGCATATTGGTTGTGTCACATCACCGATGCCCATCCTTATTACTCTTGCCGCAGGATGCTCCGACTCATATATCTTTACTTTTCTCGCTATTTCCGAAAAAAGATAAGATTCTTGCAGTTTGGTGAAATTATCGTTAATCCTAATCATTATCTCTTTTATAAATGTAAGTACCTTCAAAAACCATCTCGGCAGGACCGGTCATGTACACATGGTCGTTCTGCTCCACCCATTCTATATTCAAGTCGCCGCCAAGAAGGTGAATTGTCACCTTGCGGTCGCAACTTCCGGTGAGAACACCTGCCACAAGTGTCGCACAGGCCCCGGTGCCACAGGCAAGGGTCTCGCCGCTGCCTCGCTCCCACACGCGCATCCTTATCTCGTCGCGCTTCAATATTTGAGCAAACTCTATATTGGCTTTTTGCGGGAATATGGGATTCACCTCCAACTCACGTCCGACTTTGTGTACGTCGACATCATCGAGCGACTTTACAAACACTACCCCATGAGGGTTGCCCATTGATACAGCCGTAATCTCAAAAATGCCGGCTTCGGTCGATATCGGAGTCTTAATCAACTCCCGATCGAGCGACACAGGAATCCTCGTCGGCTCCAAGATGGGCTCGCCCATATCCACCGTCACGCTGTCGACTGTATTGTCGTCGCTCACATTGAGCGACAAAGACTTGATTCCTGCAAGGGTTTCGAGTGTTATATGGCGTTTCTTTGTCAACCCTTTCTCATATACATATTTTCCAATGCACCTCGACGCATTGCCGCACATCTCGCCCTCAGAGCCGTCGGCATTGAACATGCGCATTCGGAAATCAGCCACCTCCGAGGGCATGATGACAACCAGCCCATCGGAGCCGACACCCTTATGCCTGTCGCTCATGGCTATTGAGAGTGCATTGAGATCGTCGGGGCAATTTTCCATACCGTCAAGGTAAATGTAGTCGTTGCCTGCGCCGTGCATCTTGGTAAACCTAATCAGCTTTTTCACCTTAAAATCGTTTTGTTTGTAAATTTTCTGCAAATATAATCATTTTGCAAGCAATTCTGCAAATTTTACTGTAAAAATTTAGATAAAAATATTATTAGCTTTACTTTTGTTATAAAATCAGTGAATTGACTTGCATTTGTGACCTCACAGAGGGATTCTTTATGGAAAAATGAGCAAAATATGGCAAATTGCTATATATTTCACGATATTTGTCAAAAAAAACATTCATTTAAAGCGGCACGGCGTGAGTCTGAAAGTCTCAGACTCACGCCGTGCAATGCTCCATTATATTTTGAATCGCTTAAAACTCATAATCCACACACGCTCTCATATCTTTATGCCCCGCAAGTAATCCTGCCGCTGCCACATGAGCAGGATGCTTGGCATAAATATCGACATCGGGCATTGAGGGCACTATTGCAGTCAGCACCACGTCCCAACTCTCATTAGGATTCTGATTGATGCCCACCTCTATGCTTTTCAACACGTCGATTTTACCGGGCAGTTCCTCAAGGGCAGCCTTGAACCTGCGAGCTACCTCAAGTCGCTCATCATCGGTTCCTGTCAATTTGAAAGTGACTATATGTTTTACCATAAAACCATTAATTTATTGATTGTTGTAGAGTTTTTCCTTCAGGGCGAGCACCTTCTCATCGCTGATATAGTCATCGTAGTCCATCATCTTATCAATGATGCCGTTGGGTGTAAGCTCAACCATGCGGTTGCACACCGTCTGTATAAACTCGTGGTCGTGCGACGACATGATTATATTTCCCTTGAACGCCTGCAACGTGTTGTTGAATGCCTGAATCGACTCCAAGTCGAGGTGGTTAGTCGGAGTGTCGAGAATCAGCGTGTTTGCGTCGGTCATCATCATCTTTGCAATCATGCAGCGCATCTTCTCGCCTCCCGATAGCACCGATGCTTTTTTAAGCACCTCCTCTCCCGAGAAAAGCATCTTGCCCAGGAATCCCTTTAAGTATATCTCGCTGGTGTCGTTGCTGAATTGGCACAGCCAGTCCACAAGATTCAAGTCGGTGTTGAAGAATGATGAGTTGTCGAGCGGCAGATAAGCCGTGGTGATCGTCTGTCCCCATTCGAATGTCCCGGCGTCAGGCTTGCGATTGCCGTTGATTATCTCAAACAAAGCCGTCATGGCTCGAGGATCGCGGCTAAGGAACACCACCTTGTCGTTCTTCTCGATTGTGAGGTTCAAATCCTTGAAGAGTATATCGCCATCGACACTCGCCGTCAGGCCGTGCAACTCAAGAATCTTGTTACCCGGCTCTCGGGCAGGTGTGAATATGATACCGGGATAGCGACGTGATGATGGTTGAATCTCCTCGATATTGAGTTTCTCGAGCATCTTTTTGCGGCTTGTTGTCTGTTTGGATTTGGCCACGTTGGCGCTGAATCGGCGAATGAACTCCTGAAGCTCCTTTTTCTTCTCCTCAGCTTTCTTGTTCTGCTGCTGTTGCTGACGCAGTGCAAGCTGGCTCGACTGATACCAGAAACTATAGTTGCCGGCAAAGAGCGTTACTTTATTGTAGTCAATATCCAAGGTGTGAGTGGAGATGGCGTCGAGGAAATGACGGTCGTGCGACACTACGAGCACGGTATTCTCGAAATTCGACAGATAATTCTCAAGCCACGACACAGTGTCGAGGTCGAGGTCGTTGGTCGGCTCGTCGAGCAGCAAGTTGTCGGGATTGCCGAAAAGCGCCTTTGCGAGGAGCACACGCACTTTCTCCTTGGCGCTGATGTCCTTCATCAGTGTGTAATGCTTCTCCTCCTTGATGCCGAGTCCGCTCAATAGGGCGGCGGCATCACTCTCGGCATTCCAGCCTTCCATCTCGGCGAATTTCTCCTCGAGTTCCGAAGCGCGAATGCCATCGGCGTCGGAGAAGTCGGGCTTTGAGTACAGTGCGTCTTCCTCCTGCATTACTTCCCACAAAGTAGAGTGGCCGCGAAGCACGGTTTCCATCACCGTACACTCGTCGAACTCAAAGTGATCCTGACTGAGAACCGACATTCTTTCGCCCGGTCCCTGCATCACACTTCCGTGAGTCGGCGACAATTGACCACTTAAAATGCGCATCAACGTACTTTTTCCCGCACCGTTTGCGCCAATAATACCATAACAGTTTCCCGGAGTAAATTTCAGATTAACATCCTGAAACAAAACTCTTTTACCAAATTGAATACCTAAATTGCTTACTGAAATCATAATCGTAAAATCTCGTGCAAAGGTACAAAATATATTCCAATATAAAAAATTATTGCTCGCCGATAAAAAACGAGAGGTAGGAACTGATGCGGAACTGAGGCAGAACAGGCTGGCTACGATAATGCGAAAGCGGGCTTGATTGCCTGTGAATGTGGCATCCTTAGCCCGCCTTAAATATCGTGCGAATTTATTGCTTCAAGCCGCTATTCGACGTGTTGTATCGCTGTGCGCTCCGAAACACCATTCTCATTGAAAGCCTCGATACAGAAGTAATAGTCCTGACCCACCGTAAGCGATTTCATAAACAACTCATTGCTGTCGTAGACCATCCACGAGCTATATAGCTTGTCGGGTGCCACACCCCAAATCACATTGTAGCCCTGAGCCCCTTTTACAGGTGTCCAACTGATAGCTATGTCGCGCTTGTCGGCTTGTCGGTCAAGCGTCAGCGACTTCACTTTTTGCGGAGCTTTTCCTGTTCCGTTGCCGAACACTCTTATTTCCGATATGGCAAGCGATGGCATCGGCATTCTCACGTTACGATATCGAATGTAGCGAAGCGTCTCGGGCACGTCGAGCTCGGTGTAGTCGTTGGGCGTGTCCTTAAAGCTGTTGCTCTTATCGATAATAACATGCCAATTCTTGCCATCGGCCGAGCCCTCAATCACATATCGGTGGTAGAGGTTGTCGTAGCGGCCATACATGTCGCTCTTATAATCGTGGAAGTTCACTTGAACGGCACGCACCGTGCCCGGGGTCACTAAATCGATTGTTGCCCACTGCGAGTCGTCGTTGGCCTCGGCGAGCCAAAACGACTTCGTCTTTTCATCGGTCAAACCCGAGGGCTGGTGCTCGCCTACTTGCGAAGAAGCCACAACGGGCTTCTTGTAAGAGAGCAGCATCCAGCCGCAGAAGTCGCCGCGCTTGCCTGCCACCGAGGGGGCATAGTGGGGATAGTCGCCAAACCGTGTGTCGCAATACATCACGCCATCATCGTCGAATCCCATAGGGAACATGCACAAGCGGCGTTCCCATCCCACATTTATGGCCAAAGCCATCGACGTGAAATGCCAATACATATTTCCGGGACCAAGCACCGTGCTGCCATGACCGGCTCCGTTCATAAAGCCGCCGGGCTTGTAGGATACCGGATTGTGCTTTTGGTAGGAGTATGGGCCCATTGGGCTGTCGGCTACATACACTCCATCGCCATAGACGTTGAACTCAGTGCCCGGAGCGGCATACTGCATATAATATTTGCCATTGTGCTTCGTGAGCCACGGACCCTCGATAAAACCTCCGAGATCAGTATCGGTAGTGTGATTCTCGCCAAAGCGCTCCCATCCATGATTGTCAAGGTCGAGATTGAACAGCTCCTTCTTTTCAGTCTTTGGCAGGAAACGCCGCTTAGGATCGAGCTCAATGCCGCGAATAGGGTAGACATTCGATGATCCCCAGAACATATAGGCACGTCCATCGTCGTCAATAAACAAATCGGGGTCTTGCAGGTCAAAGAGAATACCCGGTTCGGCCTTCCAGTGTCCCGACTTAGGATTGTCGGAGTACATCACGCTCATGCAACCCGAAGGATCGCCACACACATATAGCACGGAATCCTTGTAGTTGTGGGCAGCCGGAGCGTTGCAGCCTTGGGGATACCAATCGCTCGACTTGATGAAATCCCAGTTTTGGAGGTCGGTAGAGTGCCAGTATCCGTGTGAGCGGGTCACAAACATATAGTATTCACCTCTGAATTCCACCACCGCAGGATCTGCTCCTGAGCGATAGGAAATGTTTTTGTCGGAATTGTAGATCATATAGGTATAATCCACATTCAACGGATTGCAATAGGAGTCCATCCTCAGATTATGAGTGGAAGCCACCGAAAGCAGTGCCGTGCATAAAACTGTTAAAGTTGCAAATCTTCTCATTTTAAGTTTAGAATTAATGGTTAAATTGTTTTTTTACAGTTATGATTCACAAAGATAAAGCAAACGAGGCAGAATACAAAAGAAAACCGTGTTTTCGTGTAACTGAATGTAGTTTTATAGATTACATAACAATGGCTGCAAGGCGAGCCTCACAGCCATTGTTTGTTCAATTAATTATTTAATTGGAAATGGAGCAGATTAAAGCAAGCTGATTGAGCGTTGCAAGAAGTTGCTCAAAGCCTCACCTTTAAGCATTCCATTGCCGAGTAGAGCGATATCTACCAATTGCTTTACCTTATCCTGCTTCGAGGCATATTCGGTGATAACCTTCTTCTCCTCCTCGCGAGTCTGCTCGGCCTCTTTCTCCTTAGCCTCAAGCTCGGCCTTGTCGGTTGCCGAGAGCTCTTTGTCGTCCTTCTTCTTGTCGTTGAGGGCAGTAATGGCCTTATTGATTTCGGCAAGTTTGTCCTCAAGCGGCTGTACGGAATCCTTTAGCTCACTCTCAGCCTTATCGAAAATCGACTTCACCACAGGATGCTCGGTATTGAGAGTGATGTTGTAGCTGTCGGGCAACTCGCCGTAGAAGCTCATTCCCGGCTGCATTGCTGCCATCTCCTTCATGCGTCGCATATACTCGCTCTGAGTGATAACCACAGGCTGGGCTTGTTCGCCCATAGACTCGAAAGCAATGAAGAACTCGCTATTCTCGATATTGGGAATCTGCGATTTGAACAATGTGGAGCCGATGTTGCGCTTTAATGGGCTGAGGTCGACCGACTTCTTGTCCTTCGAGGGAATAATATTGTCGATAACGTCGGAATCGACACGCACGAGCCGGCATTTCTCGAGTTTGTTCTCAAGCAGTCCTACAAAGTGCGGGTCAAGCTGTCCGTTCATGAACAGCACGCTGTAGCCACGGTCGGTAGCAGACTTAATATAGGTGTATTGGGCCTCCTTGTCGGTTGCATAGAGCATCACCACATTGCCATCCTTGTCGGTCTGAGTCGATTTGACCAAATCCTTGTAGTCGTTGAGCTTGAAGAATTTGCCGTCGGTATCCTCGAGCATTGCGAATTTCATAGCCGACTCGCAGAACTTCTCATCGGTAAGCATGCCATACTCTATGAAAATCTTTATGTCGTTCCACTTCTCCTCAAAGTTTTTCGGGTCGTTCTTGGCTATCTCCTCAAGTCGAGCCGAAACCTTCTTTGTGATATATGTGGAAATCTTCTTCACATTGGCATCGCTTTGCAGATAAGAGCGCGACACGTTAAGCGGAATGTCGGGAGAGTCGATTATTCCCTGTAGCAACATGAGGAATTCGGGCACTACACCCTCCACCGAGTCGGTGACGAACACTTGGTTGCAATAGAGCTGTATGCGGTTCTTGTTGATATCAAAATTATTCTTGATTTTCGGGAAATACAAGATACCGGTAAGTGTGAAAGGATAGTCGACATTAAGGTGAATCCAGAACAGCGGGTCGTCCTGGCCGGGCTGAATCTCGCGATAGAATTTGAGATAGTCCTCGTCTTTCAGTTCCGATGGCTTGCGTGCCCAAAGCGGCTCGATATTGTTTATGAGCTTGTCTTTGTCGGTATCCACATATTTACCGTCTTTCCACTCCTGTTCCTTGCCGAAAACCACAGGCACTGGCAAGAAGCGGCAATACTTGCGCAGCAGCGTCTCTATTCTCGATTTCTCAAGGAATTCCTTCTCCTCGTCGTCGATATACAGCACGATGTCGGTACCACGGTCGGCCTTCTCTATCTCAGTCATCTCATACTCAGGCGAGCCGTCGCATGTCCAGCACACGGCCTTTGCCCCCTCTTTATATGAAAGAGAACGAATCTCCACTTTTTTCGACACCATGAATGCCGAGTAGAATCCGAGACCGAAATGTCCGATTATAGCGTTGGCATTGTCCTTATATTTGTTCAGGAACTCCTCGGCTCCTGAGAATGCAATCTGGTTGATGTATTTGTCGATGTCGTCGGCTGTCATTCCGATACCCGAATCCGACACGGTGAGAGTGCCTTTCTCACTGTCGATTGATACACTGACCTTCAAGTCATCGAGCTTTCCATTAAATTCGCCACACGACGAGAGCGTTTTCAACTTCTGCGTTGCATCGACAGCGTTCGACACCAATTCGCGAAGAAAAATCTCGTGGTCGCTATATAAGAATTTTTTAATTACGGGGAAAATGTTCTCAGTAGTTACCCCAATTGAACCTTTTTGCATAGTTATATAGATTAAATTTATTTTCCGCACAAATGACAAAGCAAAAAAAATGCCATACCGAAAAAGTATGACATTTTAGCTGTATCAGCATCACGATATATGCTATTTTGTCGGATTTTCCACTAATGCGTCATCACAGGCGCTCGCAATCACTTTCTCCTTGTCGTCGGTGAGCGAGAGTCTTATCGTGTTGCCGGTCACATTGTCGGATACGAGTAGGAAGTCGGCGAGCGTATCCTCAATGTGCGTCTGTATGGCGCGTTTCAGCGGTCGAGCTCCAAAATTGCGGTCATATCCCTTCTCGATGAGGAACGACTTGACGTCGTCGTCGATATTGAGCTTATAGCCGAGTTCCTCCACTCGCTTGTAGAAGGATGCGAGTTCAATGTCTATAATCCTGTTCATTGCCACCTTGTCGAGTTGCTCAAACATGATTATATCGTCGATACGGTTCAGAAACTCAGGAGAGAAATGTCTGTTCAGCGCCTTGCGTATCAGGCCTTCAGAGTAATTCTTGGTGCTCTGCTCAGTGTTGAAGCCGATACCACCATTGAAGTCCTTTACCTCACGCGAGCCTATGTTTGACGTCATTATGATAATCGTATTCTTGAAATCCACTTTTCTTCCGAGACTATCGGTGAGACGTCCCTCGTCCATAACCTGCAACAGCATATTGAATACGTCGCCATGAGCCTTCTCTATTTCATCGAGCAGAACCACAGAGTAGGGGTGTCGGCGCACTTTCTCGGTGAGCTGTCCGCCCTCCTCGTAGCCAACATATCCCGGAGGCGCACCCACAAGACGCGACACTGTGAATTTCTCCATATACTCGCTCATATCTACGCGTATCAATGCGTCGGCGGAGTTGAAAAGGAACTCAGCCAATTTTTTTGCCAAATATGTCTTACCCACACCCGTAGGACCCAAGAACATGAATGTGCCAATTGGCTTGTTGGGGTCTTTGAGACCTACACGGTTACGTCGTATAGCCTTTGCAATCTTCTCGATTGCCATGTCCTGACCAATAATCGCGGCTTTCAACTCATTGTCCATATTAAGGAGCCTAATACCCTCCGACTGTGCGAGACGCTGGGCAGGCACGCCCGTCATCATGGCTACGACTTCGGCTACTTTGTCCATATCCACAATCTCGCGGCGTTGAGCCAGACTGTCCTCCCATCGGGCTTTCGCCTCCTCAAGGCATGCGGTGAGCCTTTCCTGCAAGTCACGGTAATTTGCCGCACTCTCAAAGTCTTGAGCTTGAGCCGCACGCACTTTGTTGCGTTGAGCCTCGTTCACCTCTTTCTCAAGCTCGTCAATCTCCTTAGGCACCACAATATTTGATATGTGTACGCGCGAGCCGGCCTCGTCGAGGGCGTCAATTGCCTTGTCGGGGAAATTACGGTCGGACACGAAGCGCTCAGTGAGCCTCACACAGGCCTCAATAGCCTCGTCGGTATATTTCACGCCATGGTGCTCCTCATATTTCTCTTTTATGCGGTGCAGAATGTGCAAAGTCTCCTCGGTAGTGGTGGGTTCCACCATCACTTTCTGAAAACGGCGCTCCAAAGCTCCGTCCTTTTCGATATTCTTGCGATACTCGTCGAGCGTGGTAGCGCCTATGCACTGAATCTCGCCACGCGCCAATGCCGGTTTCAGCAGGTTGGCAGCATCCATAGATCCGGCAGCGCTGCCTGCGCCTACAATTGTGTGAATCTCGTCGATAAAGAGAATCACATTCTTGTTGTTCGACACTTCGTCGATTACGGCTTTGATACGTTCCTCAAACTCACCGCGATATTTTGTGCCGGCCACAAGACCTGCCATATCGAGCGATATCACACGCTTGTCGAAAAGCACGCGAGCCACCTTGCGCTGTGTGATTAGTAGTGCAAGACCCTCCACGATTGCCGATTTTCCCACTCCGGGCTCACCAATAAGCACGGGATTGTTCTTTTTCCTGCGGCTGAGTATCTGAGCGAGACGCTCAATCTCACGCTCTCGGCCTATAACCGGATCGAGCTTTCCATTCTCGGCATCGCGAGTCATGTCCTTGCCATACTTGTCGAGCACAGGCGTATTTGATCCACCTTTGTGCTGCGACACCTTGCTGCGGGTGTCGTGCGACTTCTCGCCCTGACTCTTCGACTGTTCCATTGCCTGTCCATCATCATCGTCATCGTCGGCAAAATCGGGGCCCATGCGAGGCGACAGATTGTCGTGGCTGATTAAACTATCGATTATTTTATAATTGATGCTCATATTGTCTAAGATTTTATATACATAACCTCTCGATGGGTCGCGCAAAAAGGCCAACAGCAGGTGCTCGGTATCGATTTCACTGCTTTTGTGCAATTTAGCCTCCATCACCGCCAATTTGAGAAGAATGCCTATTTTCGGGCTATAGGGATAAACCTTCCGGTCGTACACATCTTCATCGCCTGCCGGAACCTCCACGTCAATTAATTGCGCCTCAAGATATTCCTGAATCTTGTCGATAGGAGCTGAGATGCTGCTAAGGAGGTTGTAGGCATTGCTCTCTGCATTGGAAATCATGCCAAGAAAAAGGTGCTCAGGCATCAGCACGGTGCTGTGCATCCGCATCGCTACTTTTTTGCTGTTCTCAAGCGTTTCCCTTAAATCCTTCGAAAAATTTATCATATCATTTCCAATTCTGTGGTACAAAAATAATGCTCTTGTCGCAAACGACCGTCATAGTTAACACTATTTATGCAAACAGCAATAATTATGCCAGTTTTTCTCGCTAAAATTCCCCAATAGGATATTTGCTCAATAACAAAAGTAGTATTAACTTTGTCGGCGAAAAATAGTATAATTTGTTGTTTATTGTTGAAAAATCATGGAATATAGAAAGTTAAGTGAAGCAGAGCGATTTGCCTTGCAATCGCAGCATTGTGTTGCCGACGATTGGGATAGAGTA
>JBJEKJ010000026.1:0-14855 GCA_051878575.1 Muribaculaceae bacterium
TCTTTTCCACTCACAAAGACAGTCTCGGCCTTAACTTTCTTAGAGGAAATTTAGCGAAAATTCTTGATAAAATAAATATATTGATTAAAGATGTCCGAAAGTTTTTTTTCAAAAGATTTTTTTGATTGTTTTCTCTGATTTAGGGGGGATTTTCATCGGGCTTTAGGTGATTTTAGGTGATTTTTTGTGGGAGGAGCGTTTTTTTAGGGCTGAAATGATGTCCGTATTGAAATTTTTCGTATCTTTGCACCCAGAATCAAGCCCGGGTGGCGAAATGGCAGACGCGCTGGTTTCAGGTACCAGTGGATAACATCCGTATCGGTTCGACTCCGATCTCGGGCACCACAAAAAGAGAGGCTGTGCCGTAATTGAGTTTACGGTGCAGCCTCTCTTTTGGTGCCTTGAGGTTTTGGCATTTTTTCGGGGTGCAGCGCGGAAATTTTTGTGGGGTTATGTTGCGGTTTGTCGCGCAATAATGCTAATTTTGTGGTGACGTTTTTGTTTTTCTATGTTGTGTCGAAGATTTTTATAGTATGATGGAGAGTCTTATGCAATATGTGTGGCAGCATAGGCTGTGGCGCGCGTCGGATATGACGACTACCGACGGACGCCGTGTGCGCGTGATTGACCCCGGTCTGCTTAATGGAGATGCGGGTCCCGACTTCTTCAACGCCAAAATTGAGATTGACGGCAAGTTGTGGGTGGGCAACGTGGAGATTCACGTGAGGGCTACCGACTGGCACCGCCATGGTCATGACACCGACCGTGCCTACGACTCCGTGATTCTGCATGTGGTGGAGAAGGACGATGCTCCGGTGAGGCGCAGCAATGGCGAGGTGATTCCGCAGATGGTGCTGAGGTGCTCGCCGCTTTTCAGCGAGCACTATGCACGGCTGACGAGCGCCGACTCGCAGCTGCCTTGTGCCAAGCAAATAAAAACGATTCCCCAACTTACCATCACCGAGTGGATTGAGCGGCTGGCATTCGAGCGGCTTCAATCGAAGGTCGACAGGCTGCTATCGCTCTACGATTCGTTCTGTGGCAGTTGGGAGGACGTGTGCTATGTGACTTTCGCGCGCAATCTCGGCTTTGGCATCAACAACGATGCCTTCGAGATGCTTGCCCGGCGTATGCCGCTGCGACTGCTGCACAAGCATAGCGACTCGATTTTCCAGATTGAGGCGCTTCTGTTCGGGCAGGCAGGCCTGCTTTCCGACAATCGATTGGCGGCAGTGCCCTACTACAGCCACTTGCAGAAGGAATATGCATTTCTTGCCAACAAATTCGAATTGCGCCCTATGGACGGCTCGATGTGGAAGTCGTTCCGAATTAGGCCGCAAAATTTTCCGTTCAGGCGCATAGCGCTGCTTGCCCACTATGTGGAAGGCGGTTTCAACCTGATGACCGACATCTTGGAGCGCAAAGGCGAGAAGCAGTTGCGCGAGCTGTTCATGGTGAGGCTCAACGGATTCTGGGGCAACCACTACACATTCGGAGGCGCACCATCGGAGGGCGAACACTGCGCGCTGAGCAACAGCTCCATCGACATCATACTTATCAACACAGTGGCTCCGCTATTCTACGCTTACGGCATAAAGACCGACAGCTATGCAACGAGCGACCGCGCCATAGAGTTGCTTGAGTCGCTGCGGCCCGAGCGCAACAGCATAGTGAGCCTTTTCGGCTCTGCCGGAATAAAGTGCGACGACGCACTCACATCGCAGGCGCTGATACAGCTGCGGCGCGAATATTGCGAGGCTCGGAAGTGCCTATATTGCAAAATCGGGCACAGGCTGCTATCGGAAGCCGCCCGTGCCGATTAGTCAGAAACAATGCTGTTCTTTTTACAAAATCCTCGTTTCGCACACCCTGCGACTACTCAAGGAGCAAAGTCGCCCGCGGAGCAAACCGCATCTGCGGCTCAATGGTCACTTTGGCACCCGTCAGCACGTCGGTAAACGTGTCGCCGGGGCGCATAATCTCGCGGTAGACGCTCATGTCGATATCGGCGTCGGCATCGTTACCATTCATTATCACTATGGCACGGCGGCTTGACGACTTGCGCTCATAGACGTACATGCCGTTCGACGGCATGAAGTGTTTCAACGAGCCACGCGCTATGGCATCGTTGCCTCGGCGCCAGTGAGCTATGCGGCTGATGAAGTCGAATGCCTCGTTCTGCAATGCCGAGCGGCCGGCAGCCGTAAATTCATTGTGGTCATCGCCGGGGAATCCTCCGGGCACATCCTGACGCACGCATCCGTCGGCCACCTTGCGGTCGCCAAACATAAGCAGCTCGGTTCCATAGTAGATTTGAGGTATTCCGCGTGATGTGAGCAGGAAGGTGACGGCCTGTTTCCACGACCTCAGATTCTCGGGCATCGCAGGCAGGAACCTGTCGGTGTCGTGATTGTCGAGGAAAGTAAGCACATGCTGCGGGTCCTCATAGAGGTAGTCGAGCGACAGGCGATTGTATATCTCATTAAGACCGTCGGCCCAAGGCAAAGTAACCTGCGAGAAAGCCTTCGGCGCAATCAGCATGAGCGGAAAATCCATCACCGTGGGGAGCTCGGTGCGCCCCTTCAGGTTCAGGCGGCTCTTGTCCTGCCAATAGGCCGTGCCGGCAGCCTCGCCATACCAGCACTCACCCACCACGTTGTAGCCCGGATACTCCTTGTGGATAGCCCGAATCCAACTTGCCATCGAGAGCATATCGGCGTAGGGATAAGTGTCCATGCGTATGCCATCAATACGGCTATACTCAATCCACCATATCGAGTTCTGAATGAGATACTTCATCACATGCGGGTTAAGTTGGTTCAAGTCGGGCATCGACGGCACGAACCATCCGTTCACACTGCGGTCGAGGTCGAAATCGCTCACGTAGGGGTCGTTGATAGTCGAGAGGCGGAAGTTTGTCATCACATCGCCTGCGGGATGATTGTACCAGTCGTGCGACGGCATATCGTGCATCCAGCGGTGCTCGCTGCCACTGTGGTTGAAAATCATGTCCATAACCACCTTCAGCCCTCGGTCGTGGGCTTTGGCAATAAGCGCCACATACTCCTCGTTGGTGCCGAAGCGCGGGTCGACGCGATAATAGTCGGTGGTCGCATATCCGTGATACGAGCCATCGGGCATATCATTCTCAAGCACCGGATTCAGCCAAATGGCAGTCACCCCTATCGAGTCGATAAATCCGAGGTGACTCTCAATGCCCTTCAAGTCACCACCGTGGCGAGAATTAGGCTTCGTGCGGTCGACCTCGACAGGAAACCGCATCGACTTGAGCACATTATTCGAGGGATCACCGTCGGCAAAGCGGTCGGGCATAATCAGGTAAAGCACGTCGGCCGCATCGAAAGTGGGATGCGGCTTGCCATCGCGTGCGCGCATCTCGTAGGCGGCCCTCACGGTCTTTTTCCCGATTTTGAACGAGAAATTGAGCGTTGTGCCGGGCTTCACGGCAGCCGTGTTGACATACACGAGCTGATAGTTAGGGCTGTCTAAGCGCACCACGCTGTCGATTACCGCCCCCGACTTGTCGGTGTCGACCACAGTCGCGGCATCGCGCACGCCCTCGCCATGCACCATAATCTGGAGCGACGTCTCATTCATTCCGCTCCACCAAAAAGGAGGCTCAAAATCCAATTTCACGGCATCCTTGGCCACTGCCGCAACGCATGTCGCCACTGCGACCGCCAAAAGCAAAAGTCTCTTGTGAATCATCTTAAAAATCTTTGTTTTGCGGAGCGACGGGCATCACCACAGGCTCCGCCATCACTCCATAGTTTATACTAATGATACTATCCTCACTTCTTGATCACCCTCACATAGTCGATAAGAGCGGTGTTCACTTCGCCGTCCATATTGCGGCAATAAGGCTCAACGTACATGATTTGAATCACGTTCTTTCCACCAAGCAGCTCCACTTGCAGGCGGTTGCTGAAACCGCTACCGAGCCAATCGCCGAAACCGCGTTGCGGCATCACGATAGCGCCTTGCAGGTGAGTATTGACAAAGAGCATGCGAATGGCGCACTTACTATCGGTATTAATCGGGCCGTTGCCATTGGCATATCTCACGTCGATGTAATAAGTTCCGGCAGTAGGCACTATCACGGGGATGGAAATGTCAGTATTGGCATCGGTGGTTATTTCCACGAAATCATTGGCACGCTCACCCTCCACAAGCAATGTCCCGCTCTTGGCGAACTCCTCGCACTGATAAATCAGCACGTTATCGGCAGGAACCATATCGACAGGCTCGCTTATAAATCCATCAAAAGCCTCGCCCGTGGGAGCTATCGCAAGCGATGTGAAGGAATCTCTGGCCGGAAGCCCAAGCACTCCCGAGGCCGACGTAGCCACTGCCTTGCCATTGGCAAGGATGGAATATTTCACGCCATTCTGCACATTCATCACCGAGTCGGCATCATCGCCGTGAGCCACAACCGGCGTGGCCGGCATATCAGCCATAGCCATGACATTCATCTTTTGCGAATATGAGCGTCCCGGCTTCATGGCAATGTGCACTTTGTGCTCACCTTTAAGACTTGCAGGGAAGAAATTATCCTCCACCTTCTTACCATCGATTTCAATCGAGGCGATTTCACTGCCCGAGCCCTCAATTTCCACATCTATTACCGCATCGCGATATTTGAAGCGGCTTATTTTCATATTTTCGGGGAAACACGACGGAATAAAAGGATTAAACTCTATGCCACTCGTCTTGAACTCCATTCCGGCATACACCCTGAAAATCATCGCCACATTGCCGGTGCAGCTCCACAGCTGAGCGTCGCTGTTGACCGGCGTGCCGCCGCAGTCGCCCGTCGACGCCACGAAAAGCTCCTTGTGAGTGCCAAACATGGCCGCGGCACGATACATAGCCCCCAAGCCACACCGCAAGGCGTTCTCATTGCCCACACGCGCGGCGGCAATGTTCCAGAAAGCCTGAACAAAGGGCCACACCGCATCATTATGATAGGGACGCACGTCGGCCATTCGCGGGAAAGTCGACGGAATGCCGAAAGGCGTGAATGGCGTCTTCTCGACGAGCGTCTCGGCACGGTCGTCGTCGGCTATGCCGAGAATCACGCTCAGTGCCTGTCCGAGATTGTCGACGGTAGGCGCCTTCACCGGGAACACTCCGCCATAGAGATAAGCCGAGTAAAAGCCCTTGTCCTCCTGCCACAGGTTTTGGTTTATGGCATCCTTTATGCGCTTGCCCTGCTCCATATAATCGGTCGACACACCAAGAATATCGCCCATCTCGGAAAGAATGAAGAATGCGCGTGCAAAAAGTATGTTGGTGCCGAGGCACATCGACTCGTAGATATCCTTGGGCTGCATCCACTTAGGATACGACTGCTCGCGCCAGTCGAGATACGACTGCTCGCCATGCATGAGCCCCACATTGCGGTCGAGAGCCACGAGGCGGTCGTCCTCGATAGAATTGCGCGCCACATTGTAGGCATATCGCAGCCACTCCTCATCGCCCGTCACCTTATAAATCTCCCAAGCGGCGAAAATCCACACCACGCGGTCGGTCGACACGGGCCATGAGCCTCCGGTGCCGGTGTCTTGAACGATACGCTCGTTTTTCACCTTAGCCTTCAAGCTGGCAATGGCACCTTCAGGGTCGAGATAGGCAAGCGCAAGATAGGTGGAGTAGCTCACATCGCGCGTCCACACCCCGTCCCACTCCACTCCGGCACGATAGGTGCCGTCGGGGCGCCGACATCTCACGATATTGTCGATTGCCATGTTGTAGAGGGCGTCGACAAGCGTATATGGGGAGTCGAATAGCGGAAAGTTCTCATTGGGAGCGTCAATTCGCCAACTTCTCGACACATCGTCGGCCACATCTCCCGAGGAACGGTAGTTGGACTCAATCGCAAGTGGGCTTAAAGCCACAGCCACATAATTGCCTTGCACCACGCTATCGGTCGACACTGAATACACATCATTCTTCACAATCACATCATCACTCATTGAGCGGTCTTTGCATGCAACCGACATCACAGCCAATGCCGCCAAAGTGCATAAGTATAAAGGCAATTTTCCCATTCTCATTTCGTATTAGAATTATATCCACAAAGATAGCATAAGACCTACAGAGTGGCAAATAAAAACATCGTTTTTTTATTTCCTGCCCTGTAGGTCTTGAGCTATGTCTTGAACTTTTATATCGCTATGAGCACCTTCGGATATGCGATTGGCCGCTTAAAATTCACTCGTGAAGTGGAAGCGGATTTTTGGGAAGTCGGTCTGCGCCATTTGGAGCACATAGCCCGAATCGGCAAGGAACACGTCACGGCCCTCGCGGTCGACTGCCATAAACTGATGCTTCCGACGCTTGAATGCCTCAAGGGCATCGGCATCGTCGCTCTCAATCCAGCACGCCTTGTAGAGATGTATCGGCTCCCAACGGCATTGCGCGCCATACTCATGCAGCAGGCGGTATTGTATGACCTCAAACTGCAATTGCCCGACCGTGCCTATAATCTTGCGACCATTGAACTGATTGATGAATAGCTGCGCCACGCCCTCGTCCATGAGCTGTTCCACACCCTTGTTGAGCTGCTTGGTCTTCATCGGGTCGGTATTCTCTATATACTTGAACATCTCGGGCGAGAAACTCGGCAATCCGCGATAGTGCAGCTCCTCACCCTCGGTCAGGGTGTCGCCAATTTTGAAAGTGCCATTGTCGGGGATTCCCACTATATCGCCGGGATAAGCCTCGTCGACAATATCTTTCTTCTGTGCCATGAATGCCGTAGGCGACGAGAATTTAAGCATCTTGCCGCTGCGCACATGCTTGTAGTTGGCGTTGCGGTGGAATATACCCGAGCAGATTTTCACAAATGCGATGCAACTGCGGTGATTTGGGTCCATATTGGCGTGTATCTTGAAGACGAAACCCGAGAAAGCCTCCTCCTCGGGCGACACCGTGCGCTCCTCGGCCTTAGTGGGCCTCGGCGACGGCGCTATGCGCACGAAGCAGTCGAGCAGCTCCTTCACGCCGAAGGTGTTCAGCGCTGAGCCGAAGAATACCGGAGCCACTTTCCCGTCGAGGTAGTCCTGCTCGCTGAACTCGGGATACACACCCTCTATCAGCTCCAAGTCCTCACGGAGCTTGGCGGCGTCGGCATCGCCCACTGCCGCATCGATGGCTGGATCGTCGATGTCGTTGATTTCCACGCGCTCGGTCACCTTCTGCTTATCGGGGGTGAAAAGGTCGAGACCTCCCTCATATATGTTGTACACGCCTTTGAACCGAGCACCGATGTTGATGGGCCAGCTCAGCGGACGCACATTGATTTTCAACTCGCTCTCAAGCTCGTCGAGGATGTCGAATGGGTCGCGGCCCTCGCGGTCGAGCTTGTTGACGAAGATAATCACCGGAGTGTTGCGCATGCGGCACACCTCCATGAGCTTGCGCGTCTGCTGCTCCACACCCTTAGCCACATCGACTACGATAATCACGCTGTCGACTGCGGTGAGCGTGCGGTAAGTGTCCTCGGCAAAGTCCTGGTGGCCGGGAGTATCGAGGATATTGATTTTATAGTCGCCGTAGTTGAAGCCCATCACCGACGTAGCCACCGAGATGCCACGCTGCTTCTCGATTTCCATCCAGTCGGAAGTGGCGGTTTTCTTTATTTTATTGGATTTCACCGCTCCGGCCACATGTATGGCTCCACCAAATAGCAACAGCTTCTCGGTGAGTGTTGTCTTACCGGCATCGGGGTGAGAGATAATGGCGAAAGTGCGCCTTTTGCTTATTTCATTAGTTAAGTTCGACACGAAAATATAATGTTATTTTATGGTTTTCAGGATTGTTTCTTTATTCGCTCAATGCACTTCACAAGGCTGTCCTCCCAATAAGGTATCGCAATGCCAAACGTAGACTTTACTTTCGACTTGTCGAGCACGCTGTAATATGGTCGCACGGCACGCGTGGGATATTCCTTGCTCTTTATCGGGCTAATGCGGCAACCGGTGATGCCGGCAATGCGGTGAATGGCCTTTGCGAAGTCATACCACGATATCGCGCCCTCGTTGCTGAAGTGATATATGCCCTTGTGCCACTCCTCGGCACTGACTATCGCGAAAATGGCTGCTGCGAGGTCGGCCGCCGATGTGGGAGTCCCCACCTGGTCGCACACCACGCTCAGCTTGTCGCGCTCTTGCCCGAGGGCTATCATTGTCTTCACGAAATTCTTGCCGTAGGGCGAATAGAGCCACGACGTCCGCACGATGATACTGTCGGGGGCATACTTCAGCAGCTCGCGCTCGCCGTCGAGCTTCGTGGCGCCATATACCGACTTCGGATTTGGCTCGTCGGCCTCCTCGTATGGGCGGTAGCCATAGCCGTCGAACACATAGTCGGTGGAAATGTGCAGCATCTTGGCGCCGAAGTCACGCGCCGCGCTTGCGAGGTTTGCCACAGCCTCGATATTCAGCCGCGCGCATGCCACCACATCGTCCTCGGCACGGTCGACAGCCGTGTAGGCGGCACAATTCACGATAACGTCAATGGCATTATTGTCCACAAACTCCCTTACGGCTCTCGCATCGGTGATGTCGAGTGTGTCGACATCGGTGAAAAAGGCATTGAGGCAGCCCTCATTGGCGGCAATCACATTGCGCATCTCATTGCCGAGCTGTCCGGCCGCTCCGGTCACTAAAATATTCTTAGGCATCGTCACTCAGTGTTTGGTCAGATAGTAGTAAAAAACATTGTCACAACATTCCGCCGGCAGAGCTTCCGTCGGCATCATCGTCAAATATAGGCTTCTCCTCATTCAGCTTGTAGAAGCGGGCAAGCATGGCAAGGAAACGCGTCATCTGCGCCACTGCCTGCGCCGTGCCCTCGCTCACCTCACGCTTTTGCAGGCGTAGCATCATCGTGCCATAGAGGGCATTGAAGCACGTCTCAATTTCGCCCACCACGGCGTCGCCCGATTTGGCCCGCAACTCCACGATATAGGGAAGCGTCTTGTAGAACTCCGCTCCATACTCGGGGAACTTCGGCGATTTCAGAAGCTCCTGGTGCAGGTCGGCAAGACGTATTATCACATTTTTATTGATTTGCAGGTGTCCGCTCTCGCGCACGTTCTCAAGCTCCATCATCTTGATGATATTCTCAAACCACTCACGCGCATCGTGGCGACTGCCCTCGTCGGGCATCTTCGAGATGATGTCGGCATCGATACGGTCGATGTCGAGCCCGTAGGCCCTCACGAGGCTCTCCATCTGCCACATGTGCAGCAGATATTCGGCTATATTGCTCTTTCGCAGCTCGTCGGCAATCATAATTACCCGAATTTACTGATTTTGCGCAACGCAGGCTCGTTGATTATCTTGATTCTACGGCCATCGACGGTGATTATCTTCTCGCTCACGAAAGCCGAGAGCGTGCGTATGGCATTCGACGTGGTCATATTCGACAGGTTGGCGATATCCTCACGAGCCATGTAGATTTTCAGCGTCTCGCCATCCTCCTCGAAGCCGTAGTTGTCGATAAGCAACGACAGCGACTCGGCGAGGCGGCCGCGAATGTGTTTCTGGGTGAGATTCACCATCTTGGTGTCGGAACCGCCAAGATGCTTCGACAATTCGTGAATGAAGAACCATGCGAGCTGCTTGTTGTCATCGATAAGTTTCGACACGAGCTCCATGCTTATGGCGCCAAGCGTCGACGGCTCAAAGGCCGCAGTACTCGACACGTAAGGCTCATGGGCAAAATAGGCGCGATAGCCGAAATACTGTATCGGCCGATACAGGCGAAGTATCTGCTGGCGTCCGCCGATTCCGTCCTTGAACATCTTGACTTTTCCCTTCAACAAGCACCAAAGATATTCCGGCTCATCGTTCTCTGCATATATTATCTGATTCTTCTTGAAATTATGAATCACGAAATTATCAACCACTATATGTTTCTGTTCCTGAGAAAGGACCGACCACAATTCAGCGAGGTCTTCACTCATCACCTTTTCAAGAGTACTCTTTTTTATCATACCTAAAAATAATGCAAAAATGTCGAGTGCTAAAAAACAATGCTTTACAGCATGCAAAATTACACATTATTAGTGTAATCGCAAAAAATTCCACAAAAAATTCCGCAAATAGCATCAAAACGAAGCCTGAGCAGGGCTCTCGGCGAGCCTTGTAGCCTTCAAGCTAACCATGAGACTTCCCCGAAAAAATCACCCGCAACCGGGCATGGTGATGAGCATCACCTACTATTCATCGCTGCTACTGGCATTAGCGCTTGTGATGCTGTTCAAGTTGTCGGAGGGTTTCTCTACAGCCACGCACATAGTGAGCGCGCTCACCGTGGCAGCGGCGATAGCCACATTCCTCATGGCCATGAAAGCCGAGTTGCCGAAACTTAAAGCACGCATGTGCATACTTATAGCCACCGTGATTCTCGGCAACGCATTGATAGCCTATTTGCAATAACCGGCCATAAGGGATGCGCGTCTTGCAACCCCGAAGAATTTTTTATCCCCTTTTTATGGCATATTGAAAATAATTTGCCATCTTTGCATACGTATTATTTCACAAATCGCATTTTGATATTCTATGAGGAGATTTATCTTGGCCGCAGCATCGTGCATGGCGCTGTGCTGCGGAGCCGCAACCACCGATCCTAAGCTGACAGGTACAATCATAGGCACGGAGCTGTCGGGCGACGCCTACGGAAATGCAACAACTACGCTCAATACGAAGAAAAATGCCTTCGACGGCAATTTCTACACTTATTTCAAGGCCTACATCGGTCCCAACGAGTGGAACTACAACCGCACATGGGTGGGTCTCGACTTAGGCTCGCCACACATTATCACCGCCGTGGGATATGCCGCGAGAATCGACCGCTCCTACAAGTTGCAGCTCGCAATGGTGGAGGGCGCCAACGAGCCCGATTTCTCCGATGCAATGCCTATCTACATGATTCGCGACGACTCCACGCCCTCACAAAAGATGACCTACGCCGACATCAACGTGTTGAGAGGCTTCAGATACGTCAGATTCATGTCGGGACCGAGCGCGGCGTGCAATTTCGCCGAGATTGAGTTCTACGGCCATCCCGGCAAGGGCGACGACTCGCACCTCTTTCAGCTCACCGACCTGCCTATGGTGGTAGTGAACACCGAGGGAATGAAGATGATGCAGTCGAAAGACGACAAACTGACGTCGACCGTGCATGTGATAGCCGACAACGGCTCCTACCTGCTGAGCAAGACCCTCACCGAATGCAAGGGCCGTGGAAATGCCAGCTGGAACTTTCCGAAGAAGCCCATGAGGCTTAAATTCGACAAGAAGCAGCAGATTCTTCCCGACGCTCCGGCGAAATGCAAGAAGTGGACCCTTATCTCCAACTATGGCGACAAGACGCTGATGCGAAACAAGTTGGCTTTCGACATGAGTCGAGGCATCGACTTCGGATATACGCCTTATTGCCGATTTGTCGACTTGGTGTTCAACGGCGAGTATCAGGGCTGCTATCAGCTGTGCGACCAGGTGGAGGTGAATCCGGGCCGTGTGGAGATTACGGAGATGACGCCCGACGACAACTCGGGCGAGGCTCTCACCGGTGGCTACTTCGTGGAAATCGACGCCTACGCCAATCAAGAGAAATCGTGGTTCACATCCACAAGGGGTATTCCGGTGACAATAAAATCGCCCGATGATGACGAAATCACTCCCGAGCAGGCCGAATACATCAAAAACTACTTCAACGCTTTCGAGAACGCGGTGTTCGCTCCAAACTTCAGGAACGAGACCTACGGCTACCGGAAGTATCTCGACCTCGACAGCTTCCTGAAATATCTGATTCTTGGAGAGCTTGACGGCAACACCGACTACTTCTGGAGCACGTATATGGCCAAAGACCGCAACAATGACAAATTCGTGGTGGGCCCGCTGTGGGATATCGACCTCGGTTTCGACAACGATTTCCGCACATACCCCATAGCCAACCTTACCGACTTCATATACCGCAGCGGCGGCTCGGTGGCGGCCGAGGCATTTAAAACTCTCGCCGACAAGATTCTGCTTTCCGACTCCGACGCCCGCGAGAGGATGAAATATCTGTGGTCGGACGCCCGCGTGAACCGCCACTTCAATCCCGTGTACTACGGAAAGCTCGTCGACCGCTACGCCGCACGGCTGGAGCAGTCGCAGGAGCTCAACTTCAAGCGATGGAACATATTGTGGAGCAAGGAGCACATGAATCCTGTGGCGCTCGGCTCCTACGCCGCCGAGGTGCAGCATGTGAAGGACTACCTCAACAGCCGCTTCGCACAGCTCGACCGCATTATCGGCACGGTGCCTGTCGACGTCACCAATCCCGACATCGACCAGGAGGAGCTTGAGGACGAGCCCTCGGGAGGAATAGCGCGCATCGATGCCACGCCGCGGCAGCCGATAGCGGCCGACGGCGCGTGCGTGAGATTCAACGGGCTCACCGGCAGCTACCGAATCTTCGACCTATCGGGCTCGCAAGTCGATGCCGGCGACTGCTCATGCGTGCTATCGGCACCGCTCAGGCAAGGGCTCTACATCGTAGTGGCAGGAAATGGCACCTCGGCAAAAGTCATCGTGAGATAGCGCCCGCCGACAATTACATAGCGACAGACTTTCCCATAGCTCTCGACACAAAAATCACCGCATATTGCCACCATTTCACAGTCCTACTGACGTAATGGCAGACAAAATGGCGGTTTTGGCAGTTGGCACAACAATTGCATAATCAAATGGCGAGCTTCGGCGCACGGCAGCGACAACACCGGCGGCAAAGCCCGAAACAAATTTGATTAATAACAAAAAAACGATAAAAACTATGGGAAAAATTATTGGTATAGACTTAGGAACGACCAACTCGTGTGTATCGGTACTCGAAGGCAACGACCCCGTCGTAATCCCTAACAGCGAAGGACGCAACACCACTCCTTCAATTGTGGCATTCGTCGATGGCGGCGAAAGAAAAGTGGGAGAGCCGGCAAAGCGCCAGGCAATCACCAACCCTACACGCACCGTATTCTCAATAAAGAGATTCATGGGCGAGTCGTTCGATCAGGTTCAGAATGAAATAGCCCGCGTTCCATACAAAGTGGTTCGCAGCGACAACAACCAGCCGCGCGTCAACATCGACGGCCGCGACTATACACCGCAAGAGATTTCGGCCATGATTCTTCAAAAGATGAAGAAGACCGCCGAGGACTATCTCGGACAGACCGTGACAGAGGCTGTAATCACAGTGCCGGCCTACTTCAACGACTCGCAGCGTCAGGCCACAAAAGAGGCAGGCGAGATTGCAGGACTCACCGTGAAGCGTATCGTGAACGAGCCTACTGCCGCCGCCCTTGCCTACGGCCTCGACAAGTCGGCCAACGACAAGAAAATCGCAGTATTCGACCTCGGAGGAGGAACATTCGATATCTCAATACTTGAGTTGGGCGACGGTGTGTTTGAGGTGAAGTCGACAAACGGCGACACACACCTCGGAGGCGACGACTTCGACCACGTGATAATCGACTGGCTCGCCGACGAGTTCCAGCGCGAGGAGGGTGTGGACCTTCGTCAGGACCCGATGGCTTTGCAGCGCCTGAAAGAGGCTGCCGAGAAAGCCAAAATCGAGCTCTCAAGCACTACTACGAGCGAAATCAACCTGCCATACATCATGCCGGTGAACGGAATTCCAAAGCACCTCGTGAAGACTCTCTCGCGCGCCAAGTTTGAGCAACTCTGCGACAACTTGATTCAGGCCACAATAAAGCCTTGCGAGCAGGCTCTGAAAGACGCCGGAATGACACCTTCCGACATCGACGAGGTAATCCTTGTAGGTGGTTCGACACGTATCCCCGCCGTACAGCAAATCGTGGAGAAATTCTTCGGCAAGGCACCGTCGAAGGGCGTTAACCCCGATGAGGTGGTAGCCGTGGGAGCAGCAATTCAGGGCGGAGTATTGAGCGGCGACGTGAAAGACGTGCTCCTGCTCGACGTAGTGCCTCTATCGGTAGGTATCGAGACCCTCGGCAACGTGATGACAAAACTCATTGAGGCCAACACCACAATACCTACACGCAAGAGCGAGGTATTCTCGACCGCAGTCGACAATCAGCCCTCAGTGGAGATTCACGTGCTGCAAGGCGAGCGCCCGATGGCAAAAGACGACAAGACTCTCGGACGATTCCACTTGGACGGCATCACGCCTGCACCACGCGGAGTGCCTCAAATCGAGGTGACATTCGAAATCGACGCCAACGGTATCCTCAACGTGTCGGCAAAGGACAAGGCCACAGGCAAGGAGCAGAGCATCCGCATCGAGGCTTCAAGCGGACTTACCGACGAGGAAATCAAGCGTATGAAGGCCGAGGCCGAGGCTAATGCCGCAGCCGACAAGGCCGAGAAAGAGCGCATCGACAAGATCAACCAGGCCGACTCGATGATTTTCCAGACCGAGAAGAGCCTGAAAGACCTCGGCGACAAGCTGCCAGCCGACAAGAAGAGTCAGATTGAGGGAGCTCTCGCCAAGTTGAAAGACGCTCACGCCAAGAAAGACATCGCAGCAATCGACGCCGCAATGAAGGAGCTCGAGACCGTGTTCCACGCCGCCTCGCAAGAGATGTACAACGCTCAGCAGCAGGCAGGCGCACAGCAAGGCCCGAACCCCGGAGCCAACCCCAACCCGGGCAACGGCAACGGCGGCAACGACGTGACCGACGTACCTTTCGAGGAGGTGAAATAAGGCATAACGCAAAGAAGATAATCATCCCAACAATAGCAAGAGAGGCTGTGTCAAAATAGGCGCAGCCTCATTTTTATAATGAGCTGTAAAACATG
>JBJEKJ010000027.1:0-3286 GCA_051878575.1 Muribaculaceae bacterium
CTGCCTACGAGCACGCCTGCTGTGTTGTAAAGCTCAATGCCTGCGCCACCCATGATTGAGATTGTGCGGTTGCCCACCACAATCTTGCAATTCTCCTCAGCGATAGCCTCTACGCCGTCACTGTTCTTCGGAGTGTAGAAATAGAAAGCATCAAAGCATATTTTAGCATTGTCGGCATGAGCATCAGATGCGGCACCATCATTAGCACCGTCCTGTCCGAACGGTGTCTGAATAGTAAGCATCTCAGGCATAGTCGATTCGGCAGTGAAACGAGTGTAGTCGAGAGGAATCTCAAATTCATCTTCCATGACAGCAGCAATGTCACCGAGTGTAATGTCGAGTGCCACCCACTTGCCCGGCTGCATTGAGCCGACAATAGGTGCAGTTGCGTCGAAGTTGTCGGGATTAGTCAACGAAAACATTGGGACGCCGTAAGTGTTGTTGCCATCGTCTTTCAAGATAAAGCATCTTGTGTCGAGGTCGGCAAGAATCTGAGAGTCGGCCCACACTGCAAGATGAATATGAGTGTTTTCGTTAAGATGACTGAAATCGCGTGCTCCGCCTTTGTTCATCACAAACGCTGCTGCCCACCAGTTCCACCAAAAGCCGTGAATCTGGAATGAGCCATACATATCGTTGTTTTCAAGACCCTCCGTTGCATATTCATCAGTCCAACCAAGGTTTCCTCCACATCCGATAATTGTTGTCTCATCTGTTCCTTGACGGTAGTTGTTAAGGGTGATGCCGGGAGCATTCTTGATTCTCTGCACTGCATCTTCGCTGAGGACAAACACGTCGAAGATACCATCACCGCCACAAGCCTCGATGGCTGCATCCACGCCGGTGTTGGTAGTTTCGGTTACATAATCACTTGCAAATGCCATGCTGCTTGAAGCAAGCACAGCTGCACACAATAACGTAAATTTCTTCATAATAGAATGTTTTTTTATTAGTAAATGATAGTTCTTAGGTAGTTTTCTTACCTACATTTATCTCAATGACAGCAAATCCACTGTTGAGGGTAGTGGATTTGCTGATTTTTTTTGATTTATTTGCGAGTAAGTTCTAAGACGGTGCTGTGGAGGCGGTTGTAGGTCAAGAGCGGCAAGCCCACGGTCATCAGGAAGTCACCCGAATAGGACTTAGGCTCCCCCACGGTGCAGTCGTCACGGTCGATTTCGCGCACCTCATAGGTTGCATTTGCATCGAGTCCGTTGAGAACCACATTGTGATGAGGCTTATCAAATTCGCGTCCGTAGCGTGGGAAGATGTCGAATGTAAAGAGCACAGCCTGACGCTTGTCCTTGCCAACATACATTGTGGCTGCGTGGTCGCCGTCGTAAGGCGACACGAGACGGTACTGGTCGCCATCGAGAATCACCGGCTTCAAGCGGTTGTAGTTCTTCACAGCCTGCTTGCAATATGCAAGGTCCTTTGCCGAGAGGTCGTGCAGGTTGAGGTCGAAGCCGAGCTTACCCATCATCGCCACATTCACGCGGAACTTGGCGCTTGCGCTTTTGTTCCAAGTGGTCACGTGTGCACACTGCACCTTAGCCGGGAACACCTGCGAGTAGCCCCATTGTATGAAGATGCGCTCCACAGGATCGGTGTCGTCGCTCACCCACATTTCGGGGAAATATTTTAGTGCCTCATAGTCGCTACGGCCGCCACCGCTGGAGCAGAGCATCATCGGGAGGTCGGGATATTTTGCTGCAACGCGGTCGATCACATTGTAGAGTCCGCGAACATAGTCAATGTAAAGGTGGCTCTGGTTCATCTTCTCGTAGGTCGAGTAGATGTTGGTGATCGGGCTGTTGCAGTCCCACTTGAAGAATGCGATGTCGGGATATTTGGTCTTCAGCTCATCAACAACATTGAACACATAGTCCTGAACCTTCGGATTGCTAAGGTCGAGCACGAGCTGGTTGCGTGAGTAGTATTCCTCGCGGTTAGGGAGAGTGATGACCCAGTCCTTGTGCTTCTCGTAGAGTTCCGACTTGGGATTCACCATCTCAGGTTCAATCCACAAGCCGAATTTCACGCCCTGCTTCTTGGCTTCCTCGGTGAGGCGGCCGATGCCGTTAGGCAGTTTGTTGGTAGTCTCCTTCCAGTCGCCAAGGCCTTGAGTGTCGCTATGGCGCGGATATTTGTTGCCAAACCATCCGTCGTCGAGAAGGAACATGTCCACGCCGAGCTCCTTAGCCTCACCGATAAGGGTAATCAGCTTTTCCTCATCGAAATCGAAATAGGTCGATTCCCAGTTATTGAGAAGGGTCATACGGTCGCGCATACCGTCTTTCACCTGGTAGCGGCGCGCCCAGTCGTGCAGGTTACGGCTTGCCTCGCCGTTACCGTTGCGGCTGAGGGTGAAGATGAACTCCGGTGTACGGAAACTCTCACCCTTTGCAAGGCGATAGCGCGAGAAATAGGGGTTGATTCCGCTCAACACACGCAGATAGCCGGCATTGTCGACCTCAAAGGTGAAGCGGAAATTTCCGGTCCACGCTAAAGTGCCCACAAGCACCTCACCGCTATTCTCGGTGGCAGGTGCTCCGAGTGAGAGCTGAAAGAACGGCGACACGAAAAGGTTGGTGCGTGTGCCAAGTTTAGTGTCAATCTCTTTCTTGCCAAAGTGTAGCTCCTGAGTAGTAGCGTTGGCTTCACTTGCCCAGTTGCCGTTGTACTGGGTGAGATAATAGTGCGGCGAGTGGAAACTGAGAAGCGATGAAGCATATTTCTCAAGCTCAATCGGCTTGTTCTCCTTATTGGAAATCTCGGTCCACGTCTTGAAAACATTCTCTTTCTCGAATGCCACGAAGTGGAGAGCCACCTCATCGGCATAGACAGGGTCGGCAAGCGTGATGACGGTTTCCTTTCCGCCCTTGCAGGGCTTCACTTCGTGTGACTTGTATTTGAGCAGTGTGGAGGGATTGCCGTCGGCACGGTTGATATGCAAAGCCGGCTCATAGTAGTCCTCCATGCCGTGAGTGAGATAAGCCTCTAAGCCGAGTGGCAGCGAGGCATAGTCGGCGGCATTGGCTATGCGTTTTCCGAAATAGCTCTGATAGAGGCGACCGTTGTCGCCCACAGTGTACACAAGCGCATTGTTCTCCGATTCCACCACTATCTGCTCCTTGGCCGATGCAGTGTTACTCGAAAGCGGCAGCAGGCAAAGTGCAGCCAGCGAAGTCTTTGCTATAATTTTCATATCGTTTTAGGTTGAATTATGCTAATTAACGTGAGTTCGACGAATTCAAAACAAAGCAAGCTGTGTGTCAAATGTACG
>JBJEKJ010000028.1:0-14028 GCA_051878575.1 Muribaculaceae bacterium
ACCGGGCGTAAAAAATCTCTTTTTTATGTATCTTTGTAGAGAATTAAGCAAAACTCCACTATATGAGACATCATGGTATTCTAAGCGTGTGTGCCCTGGCAGCGACCTGCACAATCACACAACTCACAGTGAGCGCAAAACCTATCGGCGACAATGAGGCTGCGATGATTGCGGCCAAATATGTGAAAGTGGCCGCCACCAGGCCTGCTTATTCCGCCAAATCGACAAGCCCCGACACCCGGATGCCCTACTTCGTGTTCAATGATGCCTGCGGCAAGGGATTCGTAATCGTGGCGGGCGACGACCGCATAAACCCTGTGCTCGGATACTCCGACTCGGGCTCAATCGACGCCGCCAACATGCCCGACGGGCTGAAATCGTGGCTCACGGCCGTCGCCGACTATGCGGGCAGCCTTCCCGAGCGCGATGATGCCGCCATAATGCCCGCCGAGGCCTCACCGGTGGTGGAGCCCCTTGTGAAGACTCAATGGTATCAGCTCGAGCCCTACAACAACATGGCTCCTGTGAGCGGATGCTTCACAGGCTGCGGGGCCACCGCAATGGCGCAAATCATGAATTATCACAAATGGCCCGACAAGGGTATGGGCAAGGTGAGCTACAACAGCTTCGCAAAGCTGTATAGCGGCAGCACTGACATTGCCGGAGACCTGACGACCGATCTGTCGACATCGACCTACGACTGGGGCAATATGCTCGCGACCTACACAAAAACCGACGGCAACGCCAATTGGAACGAGACTCAGGCCAATGCCGTGGCCTTGCTCATGAAGGACTGCGGATATGCCGCTTATATGCAGTATTCCACTCTCGAAAGCTCAACCTACGATATCGACGCCGCTACTGCCCTCAGCGAGCACTTCGGCTACGATACCAAAGTTCACCCGCACTTCGGTCAATACGACTCCGACAAATGGTTCCAAGCCATGAAAAAAGAGTTCGACAATGGCTTCCCGGTGATGATTACAGGGCAGAACTCCGTGCTCGGTGGCGGCGGCCATGCATTCGTAGCCGACGGATACGACTCCAACAATTTCATTCACATCAATTGGGGCTGGAACGGCGAAGCCGATGGCTATTACAATTATTGCGCACTTATTCCATCTTCCCATGAAGCAAACGGCAACCACTCCTTTATGCAATATTTCACCTCAATCCACCCGCGTAAGCCATTGCAGGCTCAGCCGTTCAATGCCGTCCCCGTAATGCTCTACTCCTTATCCTACAAGGACCTCGACCACTCGGGAATCTATGTAGCCGACTCGGGGGTGGAACAAAGCGTGAACTCGGCAGTGAACGTGACCATCGACGGATTTGCCTTCGTTTCGGGACGTGCCTACAAGGGCACTTTCAGCCTCGTGGCTCTTGATGCCGACGGCAATGCCAAAAAGACACTGGCTACCGCGGCTATCGACAAAGACGCGCTCAGCGAGAACAATAGCGACCAGTCGATCGATATTAAATCTATCGAGATTCCATCGGGAGCTTTTGCGGGAATGGAGTCGGGAACCTACACGATAGTACCTATGTGCTCAAAGTGGGATGAATCAACAGGCTCATATCTCGAGCCGCAGCAAGTACAGGTATTGGGCTACAAGCGCCATATAACAGCCACCGTGAATGCCGACAAGGTGACGCTGACCAATATTGCCCGGCCGGTCACCAAACTGCGCTACACGCGTGCCGTGGAGCTGCCCGAGCGATATGCGATGTTCCGCACCGTCCACACATCAGCCACCATTGAGAATTCAGGCGACTTCATAGCCTACGGCACACTCAAGGTGTATCTTGTGAATACAAGCAACAACGACAGAGTAGCCGTTAAGAGTTTGCCCCTATCGCTTTATGAGCGGCAGACGCTCGACATCCCGCTAAACATCGACCTGCTGAACTCCTATTCATCGGGCAAAAAGGGCCTGACCGAAGGCGAATACCGGCTTGCGCTTGAATTTGTCAACCCTAATGGCGATGTGATAGAGAACAACTTTGAGATGCCTACAATCAATGTGTTCGTCGACGACGAATATATACCCTATATGAGGCTGAACGAGCTGAAAATCTTCGACGGCGACTCAAGCTCCTTTCTCGATATCGACAATGTGGAGCTCGACTTGTGGAACTTATCATACGCCGTGGAATTCGAATATGAGGTAATAGGCGAGGCTCTGCCACCCTCAATATCCCTAAGAGGACAGTTGTGTGACATGGTGGCCATTGAGCAGCAAAATACCAACATGATGAAGTCAACTACAGGATTCGACATACTGTGCCTGACAAAGCCTATGGACACCGAGTTGCGCATTGAATACATGCACCCGCTGACCGGTGAATACGTGCTCGCAAAGCCCGAGAGTCTTTCGAGAATCAAGGTGAAGGCGATTGACCCGAGTGGCGTGGAGGAGATAGGAACCGGCGAAGCGATACATGAGGTGGAGCGGTTCGACGCACGCGGCGTGCGGCTTCAGGCTCCCGAAAAGGGCATAAACTTTGTGAGAATGAGCGACGGCTCGGTGCGCAAGGTGGCGGTAGTCAAGTAACCGGCACGATGGGCACTCACAATTACTTTCTGAATATAGGAACCAACATTGGCGACCGCATGGCAAACGTTGACCATGCGGTTGCCCTTATCGAGCGGTCGTTTGGCTGCGCCGTGCGTAGAAGCAGCCCTTTCTACTCGGCGCCCTGGGGCTTCGTGTCGCCAAATCGGTTTGTAAACGTGGGATTATTGCTCCCAACCGCCGAAACGCCCGAGAACACGCTTAGAATGCTCCATGCCGTGGAGGAATCGATGGGAAGCGCCTCTCACAGAAATGCCGACGGCTCCTACGCCGACCGCATCATCGATATCGACATCATAGCCATCGACGACTTGGTGATTTCTTCAGAGTCGCTCGTAGTGCCGCATCCGCGCATGACCGAGCGCGACTTCGTGCTCGCCCCGATGGCGGAGATTGCGCCCCGATGGCGACACCCGCTCACCGGACTCACTGCGGCCGAGATGCTCGCGGCGCTCGAGGCACGCTAATCGGCCTCCACGGAACCTGATTGTGAGCTCGCAGCAGCCTTCTCGCGCGCAAGCCTCTCCTTGTAGGCTTTCAGCTGACGCCTGAACGCCGCCTTCTTGGCATTCTCCTTGGCTGCTTTTCTCGCCAAATATGCATCATATTGCTTCTCTATGTAGTTGTCGGCCATAGTGTCATCGTTTTTGTGCTCCAAATTTAGCCAAAATCTTGGAAATACCCGCTATTTGCCCTAATTTTGCAATAAAGGTTGACAAAATAGGCTGACTTATGGAAGAAAACACCCTCAACGAGCACAATAAGCAGGAATACCCGCCAATGCACACGGCAGAGCACATCCTGAACGGGACAATGGTGAGAATGTTCGGCTGCCGGCGCTCGCAGAACGCGCACATAGAGCGCAAGAAAAGCAAGTGCGACTACGACCTGCCTGCCCCGCTCACTCCCGAGCAGGTGGCCGCCGTGGAGGCGCGAGTGAATGAGATTATAGGCTTGCGACTCCCGGTGACTATGGAGCTCGCATCGCAAGAGGACGTGCGCGGACGCTTCGACATGGAGCGCCTGCCCGAGAACGCATCACACACTGTGCGCATAGTGCACATCGGCGACTACGACGAGTGCCTGTGCGTGGGCGCGCATGTTGGCAATACGGCCGAAATCGGGCACTTCCGCATTTCGAGCACACGCTATGAGAACGGTCGATTCCGCATCGTTTTCCGCCTCGACGCCGCCACCGACTGACCATTCCCACGCTATCGGCACCAATTCTCCAACCACTATCACGGCGTTTAGCCTCCGATGATGCCGAGCATCTCACTTATCCTCGGCCCCACGACGCCCGATCCACAAAAAAGCCCTTGCCGGTCCGCGCCAGTGGCACGGCTCAGGCAAGGGTTGGTCCTTCTCACTTTTCGGGCTTTCCCCGAAAAATCGATATTGCGGAGGCTATTACACGGTGAGAATCTCCTTCTCCTTTGCGGCAAACACCTCCTCGATGCGCTTCATGTAGCGGTCGTGGATTTTCTGCACTTTAGCCTCGGCATCTTTCTCCACATCCTCGGGCATTCCATCCTTGATGGCTTTCTTCAAGCCCTCGATGGCGTCGCGACGCGCATTGCGCACCGAGATTTTAGCCTGCTCGGCCTCATTCTTCGACTGCTTCACAAGAGCCTTGCGGCGCTCCTCGGTCAGTGGCGGAATGGAGATGCGAATCACCTCGCCGTTGTTCTCGGGAGTGATGCCAAGCTCGGAATTGATGATTGCTTTCTCAATAACCTTGAACATCGACTTCTCCCAGGGAGTGATGGTGATGGTGCGTGCGTCGGGCACCGAGATATTGGCAACATTGCTGATAGGGGCGGCGCTGCCATAGTAGTCCACACGGATGCCGTCGAGAATCTTCGGATTGGCCTTGCCGGCACGGATATGCGCCAATGCCTCGTCAAGATATTCCACAGCCATTTCCATCTTCTCCTCGGCAGGATTCAGATAATGATTAACGTCGTTCATAAATGATATTGTTTTTGTTTGTAATTCGAAATTTTTGTCAGTACACCAAAGTTCCTATAGGCTCGCCGTTGAGCACCTTCTCAAGGTTGCCCTTCGTGTCCATGTCGAACACTATTATCGGAAGCCCGTTCTCCTTGCACAGCGTGGTGGCCGTGAGGTCCATCACCTTCAGGCCCCGGGTGTAGATTTCGTCGTAGCTTATCTCCGAGAATTTAGTGGCAGTAGGATCCTTCTCAGGATCGGCGGTGTAGATGCCGTCGACACGAGTACCCTTAAGCATCACATCGGCCTCCACCTCTATTCCGCGAAGCGCCGAGCCGGTGTCGGTGGTAAAGAAAGGATTGCCTGTGCCGCCTGCCATGATTGCCACCTTTCCGGCCTTCATGGCGTCGATAGCCTTCCACTTGCTGTAATGCTCGCCTATGGGGAACATGTTGATAGCGGTGAACACCTGCGCCGGCTGCCCGTGAGCCTCAAGCGACGAGCTTAGAGCCAGTGAGTTGATCACAGTAGCAAGCATGCCCATCTGGTCGCCCTTCACACGGTCCACGCCCTTGGCTGCGCCCGATAGCCCGCGGAATATGTTGCCGCCACCTATCACGATAGCCACCTGAACACCGCTTTCGGCCACTGCCTTGATCTGCTCGGCATAGTCGGCCACACGCCGTGCGTCGATGCCGTAGCCCTGCTCTCCCATAAGCGATTCTCCGCTCAATTTAAGGAGTATTCTTTTATATTTCGTTCTCATATAATTTGGTTAAAAATCGTGAGTCTCAAGTTTTTTGCAAAAATAGTGCAAATCGAATGCAGAACGCCAAGTCTCACTTGTGCGTTATGCTGAGATGCAGCCTATTTTATGCAAAAATAGTGCAATAACCCTATGCCACCAAAAAATTGCCAAACTTTTTTCACATCCATCACCCCGAAAGATTCAGATAAGAAGTGCACCTGCGCCTCTTTTGCTCACTATTTGCAGCAATAAGAGGGATATGTCGGGGATTTTACCTAATTTTGTGGCATGAAATGATAAATTTGCCTGAGCGAAATGGAAAGGAAGGATTTTGAGATAATGGCTCCCGTGGGGTCCTATGAGTCGTTGTTCGCCGCCATTCAGGGCGGTGCCGATGCCATATATTTCGGCATCGAGGGACTGAACATGCGCGCAAAGTCGTCAAACAATTTCACTATCGACGATCTGCACAAGATTGCGCAATGCTGCCACGATAACGGCTTGAAAAGCTACCTCACAGTGAACACCGTGGTGTTCGACAACGACCTAGAGCTAATGCGAAGCATCGTCAATGCGGCAAAAGAGGCCCGGATTTCGGCTATCATCGCCTCCGACATGGCCACGATTCTCTACGCCCGCTCCATCGACGTGGAGGTGCACATTTCCACTCAGGTGAACGTGTCGAACAGCGAGGCAGTGCGATTCTACTCGCAGTTTGCCGACGTGATGGTGCTCGCCCGCGAGGTCGACCTTGAGCAAGTTCACAAAATCCACCAAACGATTATCGACGACAACATCCGCGGCCCTCATGGCGAGCTCGTGCGCATTGAGATGTTCTGTCACGGCGCCTTGTGCATGGCTATCTCGGGCAAATGCTACCTCAGCCTGCATGAGACGGGAGCCTCGGCCAACAGAGGTGCCTGCCGGCAGATATGCCGCCGCAGCTACACCGTGCGCGACCGCGACACCGGCGATGAGCTCGACATCGAAAACCAGTATATCATGTCGCCAAAGGACCTGAAGACAATACATTTCATGAACAAGATGATCGACGCCGGCGTGAGGGTGTTCAAAATCGAGGGACGCGCCCGCGGACCGGAGTATGTGCGCACAGCCGTGAGCTGCTACAACGAGGCTATCAACGCTTGTCTCGACGGATCGTTCTCCGAAGATAAAATCGCCAACTGGGACGAGCGCCTCGCTCGAATCTTCAACCGCGGTTTCTGGAACGGCTACTACCTCGGGCAACGGCTCGGTGAATGGACCTCGAAATACGGCTCCTCGGCAACGCGCGTGAAAGTGTATGCGGCAAAGGGCATCAGATACTTCTCAAATATCGGAGTGGCCGAATTCCAAATGGAAGCCGGAGAGCTGAACGTGGGCGACGAGATTATTATCACCGGACCGACGACCGGCGCCATCCCAATGACGGTCGACGAGATACGCGTAGACCTGAAACCTGTGGAACGAACCGTGAAAGGCGAACGCTTCTCAATAAAAGTAGCCGAGAAAATACGCCCCAGCGACAAGCTATATCTGTGGCAGCCCGTAGAGGTGGTCAAATCACGCACAATCCGATGATTGCTCATTCGTGTGGCTCAACGTGCTGCACATGACCATAGGCGGCGTGATGGGTGCCGCACTCTACTCCACCGGAATGCGCTACTACATGAGCGACAACATAGCCCGCTACGCACAGCACATCGACTCCGTGCGCTTCACCATGTCGCCATTCGACTTCGGCGAGTGGATGGAGAGATTCATCGAGAGCATGCTTATGGTGAGCGTGAAGCAAATCTACGGATGGGTGCTCTACGCCTGCATTTTCATCACGCTGCCGTTCCTGCTCTACGACCGCCCCTACGTGCGCCGCACCCTGCGTCGCATACCGAGTTGGCGCGACGTCGGACGCCGCATCACAGCCCCCTTCCGTCACCGCCCCTGACGGCGGCGATTCCTCGGGTGAGGGGCTACTCGCTGCGGCCTGTGATGATTTTCTTGATTTCGTGTAGCTTGTTGAGAGCCTCCATCGGGGTGAGATTGTTGATGTCGGCATGCAGTATCTCGTCGCGCACCTGGCACAGCACGGGGTCGTCGAGCTGGAAGAACGAGAGCTGCACGCCGCCATCGGCTCCTGAGGGAGCCACCGATGGCGTGGTCTTGCTGTCGCCGCGGTTGTTGGCCTCGAGCTGCCTCAGCACCTCGCCGGCACGCTTCACTATCGATGGCGGCATTCCTGCGATTTTCGCCACATGGATGCCGAAACTGTGCTCGCTGCCACCCTTCACGAGCTTGCGCACGAACACCACCTTGCCGTTGATTTCCTTCACCGACACGTTGTAGTTGGCAATGCGCTTGTAGGTCTTCTCCATCTCGTTCAGCTCATGGTAGTGGGTGGCAAAGAGTGTCTTGGCATGCGCCTTGCCGTTCTCATGGATATACTCCACTATCGACCATGCTATGGAAATTCCGTCGTAGGTGCTCGTGCCGCGGCCGAGCTCGTCGAAAAGTATCAGGCTGCGCTCGCTGATGTTGTTCAGAATCGAAGCCGCCTCGGTCATCTCCACCATAAATGTCGATTCGCCGAGCGAGATGTTGTCGCTTGCGCCCACTCGTGTGAAAATCTTGTCCACTATGCCTATTCTCGCGCTCTCAGCGGGCACGAAACACCCAATCTGGGCCAACAGCACGATTAGGGCCGTCTGGCGCAGCAGGGCCGATTTTCCGGCCATATTCGGGCCGGTGATCATGATTATCTGTTGGTCGTCGTTGCCGAGTCTGATGCTGTTTGACACATATCGCTCACCGAGCGGCAACTCGCGCTCTATCACCGGATGCCGGCCCTCCACGATGTCGATGTCGAGCGAGTCGTCGAGCACCGGGCGGTTGTATTTGTTGTCGATGGCAGCCTTTGTGAACGAGCACAGGCAGTCGAGCCGCGCCACAAGGTTGGAATCGAGCTGAATGGCAGGGATATACTCGCTCACCGCATTCACGAGCTCGTTGAAAAGCATGGTCTCGATGCTCAATATGCGCTCCTCGGCTCCGAGAATCTTCTCCTCATAGTCTTTCAGCTCCTGCGTCACATAGCGCTCGGCGCTCACAAGCGTCTGCTTGCGGGTCCACTCGGGCGGGACCTTATCCTTGTGGGTGTTGCGCACCTCGATGTAGTATCCGAACACATTGTTGTAGCCTATTTTCAGACTCGGAATACCTGTGCGCTCGCTCTCGCGCTGCTGCATCTGCATCAGGTAGTCCTTGCTTGAGTAGGAGATGTGGCGCAGGTCGTCGAGCTCGTCATTCACCCCGTCGCGAATCACATTGCCGCGGTTGGTGGCGCTGGGAGCGTCGGGGTTGATCTCGCGCTCAATGCGGTCGCGGATTATGGCACACGGATTGAGCTGCTCGCCAATGCGGCGCAGCACGTCGTTGTCGGAGTTGGAGCAATAAGCCTTTATCGGCTCCACGGCGGCAAGCGCGTTCTTCAGCTGAACGAGCTCACGCGGTGTGATGCGCCCCACGGCAACCTTCGAGATCAAGCGCTCGAGGTCGCCAATCATCTCAAGCTGTCGTGTCAGCAAGTCGCGCCCATCGGTGTCGCGGAAGAAGTGCTCCACCACATCGAGGCGGCTGTTGATTTGCGCCACGTCCTTCAGCGGGAAAAGAATCCACCGGCGCAGCAGGCGGGCGCCCATAGGCGAGAGCGTGCGGTCGATCACCGAGAGCAGGCTCTTGCCGTCGTCGCACATTGAGGCGAGCAGCTCGAGATTGCGCACCGTGAACTTATCGAGGCGCACATATCGCTCCTCCTCTATGCGCGAGAGCGTGGTAATGTGGCCTATGTGGGTGTGCTGGGTGATATCGAGATAGCAGAGTATGGCCCCCGACGCCACTATCGCACTGTGCATGCCGGCTATGCCGAAACCCTTAAGGTTTCGCGTCTCGAAGTGCTTAAGCAGGCGGTCGGTGGCAGCCTCCTCGGTGAAAATCCAGTCCTCAAGCTCGAAAGTGAGATATTTGGCAGTAAACGTCTCGTTGAAATGCTGGCGATAGCTGCGCTCTATGAGCACCTCCTTTGGCGAGAAATTTCCCAAGAGCTTGTCGACGTAGTCGGTAGTGCCCTCGGCGGTGAGATACTCGCCCGTGCTGATGTCGAGAAACGCCACCCCGCACATCTTTTTCCCAAAGTGCACCGCAGCAAGGAAATTGTTCTCGCGGTGATTCAGAATATTGTCGTTGATCGACACGCCGGGCGTCACAAGCTCGGTGATTCCGCGCTTCACGAGCTTTTTGGTCAGCTTAGGGTCCTCAAGCTGCTCGCAAATCGCCACGCGCTTCCCCGCACGCACGAGCTTTGGCAAATAGGTGTCCAAGGCGTGATGCGGGAACCCGGCAAGCGGCACATATTGCGACTGCCCGTTGGCGCGGCGGGTGAGCGTGATGCCCAGAATCTCCGACGCCGACACGGCATCGTCGGCAAAAGTCTCGTAGAAGTCGCCCACACGAAACAGCAACACCGCATCGGGATGCTTTGCTTTCATCTCGAAGTATTGCTTCATGAGCGGGGTCTCAACAATTTCCTTTGCCATCGCGTGTAATTTTGCCATAAAATCGCCCCGACAATGCCGGGCATAATCTTGACAAAATTACAAAAATTTCCCGCAAAACTAATGCCGAACGCAAAATTTCTTTCGCCCCACACCACATTTGCCCTTGTTTTTTGCAGCTCGGCACAATATTATGAGCCACGCTCTGCCACATATCGCCATGAATAGCGATTGAGCCTCATGTGCATCTCGGGACGAGATTGCGGCATGTCGTTATCGATATTATTGAATAAAAATGCCCTTGCTGAAGGCTTTGTCAGCAAGGGCTTCTACTATAAGGATTTCTATTAGCACTATATGTCTTTGTCGTTATGGAATCAGGCCTCTACGCGGGCCTTAGAGCCGGCGTAGCGCGCCGAGGCGCACAAATGGCTATTTCTTCTTTTTGAAGAGGCCTTTTCCCTTCTTCAGCAGGCCGTCGGCTTTGTCTTTGGCTTTATCCGTGAGGCTTGACTTGGGGTCTTTCACCGCATCTTTCGCACTTCCCGAGCCGGCCGACGATCCGCCGCTGCCGCTCGACTTGCCCATAGTGGCCTTCTCCTGGTCGTCGGTCATCACAAAGAAATCGAACTTTGAATATTTGTCGGTGACCTTCATCGTCTGCACTTTCTTGTCTTTTACCACTTTCAGCGTGGGGTCGATTGTGAGTTCCACATGGCCGAACTTAGTGCTCGGATCCATTTCAAGATATATATCGAAAGATTCCTTGTTGCCCTTCTTCACATAATTCTTCATGAGCATCGTGGCATCGCTCTTGGAGTCGGAATCGTAGTAGAACTTCTTTGCCTCGCGGTCGATCCAATATTGCGGGCCATACGACTCATCATTCGCATAGAACGTGACGAGGCGTTCCTCCTTTGCCGAAGCCGGGACCATCATGCCTACAGATAGCAGAATCATTAAAATCGTTTTCTTCATTTCTATTATGTTTTTAAGTTACAAAATGGATGCCTAACATCACGATAGGCGCAGCCTGTCTTATGCAAAGATAGCGCAAGCCGAGAGCATTATCGCCAAGCTCGCTTGAGCGTATTGCCGAGGCGCAGCCTGTCTTATGCAAAGATAGCGCAAGCGGCTATTTATGACGTCACGATTCCACAAAGAATGTGTATCAAAATTGCAACACATTGCGATTCACGGCATTATTTTTATGCTCAAGGGAAAAATAATGTGTACATGTGGCATAGGTTGTCCGAAAAGCCGTATCTTTGTGGCATACATCCACCCATATACTCATGATAAGGAAAGCCACAATACACGACTTGCCGCGCATGATGCGGCTCTTCGAAGACGCCAAAGGCATCATGCGGCGAAGCGGTAACCTGCTCCAATGGACCGGAGGATACCCCTCCGAACAACTAATCGGTGAGGAGATTGCCGCAGGCAACAGCTATGTGTACGTCGACGACGCCTCACAGCAGGTAGTGGGAACATTTGCCTTTATCCTGACCGGCGAACCCACCTACGCACGCATCGACGGTGGGCAATGGCTCGACAATGAGCGCCCCTACGGTGTGATTCATCGCTTGGCGAGCACCCCCACATCGCATGGAGTGGCGCTGAGCGTGTTCGACTGGTGCTTTGAGCGCTGCCACAACTTGCGGGCCGATACCCATCGCGACAACGGCATAATGCAGCATCTACTGAAGAAAGGCGGCTTCACCTATTGCGGCATCATATATCTTGCCAACGGCGACGAGCGTCTGGCTTATCAACGGATTTAGCGCCACTCCCCCCCGACGCCCCTATCTTCTCGGCAATCTCTCCTCAAACTCAGTGGGTGAGCAGCCTACTATGGCCGAGAAATTGCGCCATGCCGAAGTACGGGAGCGATAGCCGGCATCGAAAAACAGCGACTGTATATTCTCGTGGCCGGGCTCTACGAGCCTACGGCGAATCTCGTCGACGCGCAGACGGTTGAGATAATCCTTGAACCCTGCATAGCCCATACGCTTGATGGCAACGTTGATATATGTGCGGTTACTGCCCACATGGCGGGCAAGGTCGTCGAGCATAAGATCGGGCTTGCGCCACATCTCGTCGCGCTCCATAGCTTCTCGGAGGCGTGTCAGCAAGGCGTCGGCATCGGAACCGGGTGCGACATCCGTACCACCCGACTCAGCCACAGGCAAGGGCTCGTCAGGCAAGGCCGTGGGCTCTGCCACAGGCGATGGCAAGTCGCCCACGAAGCCACGATGAGGTTGTGGCACTGGAATGCGCACAAACATCTCCACATACATCACATAGAGCGAATATGCGAGGTAGACTATGGCATGTACAAGCCGCCACTCGGCGCCACGGGTAAGCATATTGCCCACAAACGCGACGGCGATAATAGTCACCATCGCCGTCATACGGCGCAGCCACGCACGTCCGGCGCTACTTTGCTGTGGATCGTAGACAAACGTCCACACAAATTCCACAGGGAGCATAAACAAAAGCATCCCCACGCGCATAATCACGTCCGGACGGTGAATGTTGAGCACGAGATCGTCGAAATTGTGAAGCGGAGTAGCCTGAAACCCGAACAACGCCACATACACGGCCATGTATGCGGCCCACGGCGTCACTATGACTGCCATACGCCGGAACGTCAGCCAGTTGGGGCGGGCCACCTCCACAGGATAGAGTGTGAAAAGATATCGGCATATCTGACCGAAAAACAACTCGCGCAGAGGCAGCACATAATAGTAGTGCTGCATATCGACCTCCTGAAAGATGAAATACATCTTCTGGAGCATTGCGTAGGAGCTCATAAGTGCAAATACGCCAAAAAACACCCGCGAGCGGTCGCAGTGAACATGGCGAGTGGCAATCATATATGCGCCACACACCATAAGAAAGAAACAAAGGATGCCGATAAGCATCAAAACAGCCACATTCGCCATATCAATTGCAAATATAGTGCAAATCGAGCGCAAAAGCAACAAGTTTTGCATTGTGCTGCTTAAACCTGTGGCAAAAAACGAAGTCTAAACAAAAAAAATTACACATGTATCGACTATGAGATTTTTTGACATTATATCGAGGGATATTCTACACATTTTCCGCAAGCCGACGAGACTCGGAGCCGTAGCGATAGCGGCCTTACTGCTGCCATGTAGCTCACCAAGCGCCTTGGCGGCCGAGTTCTCCAACGAGGATTTGCACCTCGAGGTCGTCTACCACTGGGGCCTTATCTGGAAGCATGCCGCCTCGGCCACCCTGAGCCTGCGCAACGTAGGCAACGAGTATCACACCTCACTCACCGCCCGCACGGTGTCGTGGGCCGAGAATTTCTATCCCGTTCGCGACACGTTGCAATGCATCATCGCCAAAGAGCGGTTGCGCCCACTGCACTACGTGAAATCGTCGCACGAGGGAAAATTCGAAGAGCACGACGAGGTGGTGTATTCCTACTCAGGCAACACCGTGACAGGGAAATGTACACGCACACGCCCCGGACAGCAGCCCGAGCGACAGGAACTACAAACGCAAGGCTCGGCCTACGACATACTGAGTGTGTTCTATTACCTGCGCAAACTGAATTTTGCCGGAATGCGCGAGAGCACCGTCTACACTACCACGGTGTTCTCGGGCAACAAGAAGGAGACGGTGACGCTGCGCCTTGTGGGCACCGAGGAGATTCAGCTGCGCGACAAGAGCAGCCATAAAGCCTATCACGTGAAATTCTCATTCACGCAAGACGGCTCTACCAAGTCGTCGGACGACATCGACACATGGATATCGGCCGACAGCCATCGCATTCCGCTGATGCTCCGCGGCAAGCTCCCGATAGGCGAGATTCGCATCTATTACACAACCAAATAGGCATCGGCACACGCCACTTCTACGCCACGTATCGCCGCCGTCACTCTCCCATGCAGACACAATGCGAGCCTGCTCCTTTGCGAAGTGAGCAGGCTCGCATTGCTATAATTTCAAATCCCGGCTTGTGGATTACTCGATTCCGGCCTCAGCCTTCGCGCGTGCGAGATATTTCTCCACGTCGACACGATAGCTGGCGGCAAATTCGGGGTATTTATCCTTGATTGTCTGGAAAATCTCGGCCTCGGCCTTGAAGTTCTTCAACTCGCGGTAGACAACGGCTTTCTTCATCAAGAAAAGCGGAGTGTAGAGAGCGTTATCCTTCGAGAGCGACACG
>JBJEKJ010000029.1:0-13904 GCA_051878575.1 Muribaculaceae bacterium
ACAATTCTGCCATCTGGCTTTGTGTAAGCCACACGGTATCTTTCTCCAACTTCACCTCAAGCCGGGTATTGCCATCTTCCGTCGTATAGAGTACCATTGACGAGCCGTTATTCGCTAAAATTCTATTCTCTTTCACGCCTGTTCTTCCTTATTGTATTTATTCCACATTCTTTTTATCTTCCCTGCTATCTCCTTGCGAAGCCAAAGTGGTTCAAGCACTTCCATGTCCTCTCCGTTCCATAAAATGAAGAAATGCCGTAACCGCTTTCCGATAGAGAAATCCGAGTTATTTTCACTCCAATGCGCTCACCAAGTTGTTATTGGGTCAGAAGGTGAGGAGGAGGGTGGAGACGACGGGGCGATGGTCGGAGAGGCGGGTGTCAAGGACTTCGGTGGAGAGAAGTTTGAGCCTCGACGCGGGATAGCCTAAGATGTAGTCGATTTTTGCCGCCGGAGCATGGGCAGGGAATGTAGGATTCCCGTCGGTGAGATTCAGCATCGATTTCGACATAATTTCTATTGCTTCAGTGCCCGGCTTGGTATTGAAATCACCGGCAACGAGCGACGGAACCGTGCCCGCTGCCACCTTGTCCATGACAAACTCGGCCTGCACCGCGCGCGCGTCGTCCGACTTGTGGTCGAGGTGCGTGCACGAGAATTTCATCGTGCGCCCGCCACTTAGCAGGAATGTGCCCTCAAGCAGCACACGAGGCTCGGTAGCGGCAGGATTTGGCAGATTGTGGGTGATCATCGACACGCACGGGTACTTAGAGAGTATTGCGATGCCATAGTATCCCCCTGCGAAGTCGATCGTTCGGCCAAAGTAGCCGAACATTCCACACTTCTCGGCCATAATGGCTATGGTGTGCTTTCGCCGCACGCTGTCGGGCACAGTGAGGCGGCAAGTGTTGATGTCAACCTCCTGAAGCGCCACAAAATCGGGATTCTCCTCCCTTATGCGCTCGGCAAGCCGCTCTGCCGATGCCAGTTGGCTGAACCTAAGGTTATAGGTCATCACTCGCAGGCACTCCTCGTCGCTTTCCGGCCCGGCAAGACGATGGCGGAAAAGAGTCCGACGGCCGTCGACGTAGCCCCGGTAGGCAAACTCGCAATGATTGTCGGTCACCGGTTCCACAAACCACGAATACACGCCCCTCCACTGCGAGGAGTCGCCCTTTGCCACCGTGGCATCGCCCATGAGCTTGTGATACGACTTTCCCCACGAGTTGCCAATGAAAGCCACATCACCTGATTTCACGGCATGACGGTCGCCAAGTCCGTCGGCACACATATATGCCGCCTGATAGCACACGTCAGAACGCTCTATAAAGGTGTCGAACGTCGGTGCCGACGCTTTCGTAAACCTGTCGACCTCAGCCACCGGAGTCCATTTCCCGTAGGCTCCGCCGGGTGTGAGAATCATTTTCTCGCCTACCATCATCGACTGCATTCCATAGTAGCGCTCCACCACCATAGGCTCGGTATTCTCAAATTGATGCCTTGCCTCCACATAGATGCTGTTGCCCTGCACGGTGTAGCGCACCCGCTCAATGGCAAAAGTGGCCGAAGGCTCGGCAGGATCGAGCAGGCGATTTGTCACCGTAATCACTGCGACGCCCGCCGTCAGCACAGTGTCGCCATCGATTCTTCGGCCATCGGCCTCAATGTCGACCGCCAGCGTCGATGCCGACGGCGTCACGCCATCGGGCAGCAGATGATTGCCACCGGTCCAACCACGACCTTTTATCAAAAACGGACCTATATTGTCGCTTGTCGCCTCATTGACGGTAACGCCATCCACAGCCACACGGCTGAAAGTGTAGAGCCTATTGGCCATGCAGTGGGCAAACACAATGTCCAACCTGTGCCCGTCGCCTGTGTCGCCGCAAATACTTAGCGTGTCGCCACGGCTCACGAGCTGCGCGGCGCCTGCCGACAACGGCATCGCCACAAGAGCCACGATAATTGATAAAAGCCTCATAACAAATTAATATCCTTTTATTATTTCAACGGAACCAACGCCGGATTCTTGCGCCGCTCGACAATAAAACCCGCCAAGCGGTCCATTATGGCCTGATTCTCGGGACAAGGCTTCTCAACCATGTCGATAAACGACTTGCTGCCGGTGTAGTAGGCAATAGCCGACGTGCTGAACACGTGATGGCGCACAAAGGCGTCGATATAGGCCGTCATGCGGTCGTATGACGAGTCGTCGGTGTTGTAGAGAGCCTTGCTGTCGCACTCAAACTCCATCGCCATGCCATAGTTCAGCGCCACGTCCACGGCCTCGTCGAGACGCGAGTCGGGGATATTCTTCTTGAAGAAATGATTCGGCTGATGATACACGATATCGAATCCAAGCTCCTGCCAACGGTCGTAGCCGCGTGCGCGGAAATAAGGAATCCACACAAACTCAAGATTCTTGGCATGAACAAGCGGCGACACATATTTAGGAAGCTCCTTTGTGTGGCACACGTCCTCATCCACCCAATAAAGTCCGGTGAGCTCAAGGTTCTTGTAACCTTGCTTGTGGAATCTCGACACTATTTTGTCGATATACCATCCCACCGCCGCTGCCTGATCCTCATATTTTGAGAAGTCGAGCGCCTTTCCATCCAGCTTGCCCCACTCCTTGTGCCCGGGTATCGGCGTGAGCAGCGTCAGTACCACCTTGTGCTTGAATCCCGGGTCGCCAATCTCGGCCTTATACTTGTCGATACACTTGTCGAGGGCATCGAGCGACTTTCCACGCTCAAAGAGGCGGTCGAGATACCACTCCCAAATCTCCTTCGTAGCATTCTTCTTGCCCCACACAGGCACAAACACGTTGCCGCTGCCATCGTCGAAGTCAAGAAATAGGAATCCGTCGAAAAGCCACTCCTTCTTGCCATTGGCAAAGGTGTGAACCACGTATGGCGTCAATTGGTCGACTGTCCAGTCGATGCGCGTCTTCCCACCCTGATAAATCAGAGCGAGATCGCGGATTTGATTCACTGCAAAGTGCTTGTCCCTGCACATCTGCGCATAGCTTTCAAACGAAGAAAAAGCCACGCAAAGCAATATTGATACAATTGCAAATAATTTCTTCATATTCTTTATCTTGTTTTTCGTAATTATTTTCTTAAAAAAACGATAATTCACTCAGCTTGGCACATCAGCGCACAAAGAGTTTTTGCGAACAGCCGTTATGGTCGGTAGCGATATACATGCCTTTCACACACGAGAGCAATCCGCTACCGCTGAATACCCTACGACCGTCGATGCCATAGAAATCCACTATTCCGGCGTCCTCGGGCACATACACTTCACCCTCGCCGGCAATCGCTATCGGCAACCGACCGCCGCCACCCGACGTCACATCGTCCACGCCACCGGTCATAGCCTTGTGCCGCTCCTCAATGTGCTTTGCAATGCGGTCGAGAATCAAGGTATTCTCGATATGCGACGACTGATACATCTGCAAAATCGCCTTAGTGCCCGAATAATAGGCAATTGACGATTCAGCAAACACGCCATTGCTCTCAAAACGGTCGATGTAAGTTTCCAGACGCGAATACTTGGAGTTGACATTCTCATAGAGCACATCAGCGTCCCACTCCATCTCAAGGCCCATGCCGTTCTTCTTGGCAAAGCGCGCGGCATCGTTGATGCGGTTGTCGAGAATGCTGTTGTTGAAAAAGTGGTTAGGCTGCTGATAGGCATAGTCGAAACCGAGCTCCTTCCAACGCTCCGCACCCACGGAGGTCCAATAGGGAATCCAATAGAACTTCAGCCCATGCTCATGCACGATATCGGCAACGTATGTGCACAGATCGCCGGCTTTTGCCACCGTCTCGTCGAGCCAGTAGATGCCCACGAGCTCGATATTCTTGAAATCGGCAGCCCTGAATCGCTCCACAATTTGGCCGATATACCATTTTGCAGCAAGCAGCTGGTGGCTGCGAATCATGAAATTCATCTTCTGGCCGTCGATTTCGCCCCAATTCGTCTGATTCTCGCAAGGCACGGCAGTGGAAATCACCACCTTGTGCTTGAATCCGGGGTCGCCAAGCTCAGCCTTCTTCTTGCCGATAAGTGCGTCGAGCGCATGGAGCGCCTTGCCCTCGGCAAAGGTGCGGTCGAGCAGCCATTCCCACTCGGTGCGCGTGGCAGGTCCTTTGCCATAGGAATTGGCGAAGCCGAGTCCGCCGGGGCGTTGCGTTTCAAATTCAAGGAACAGAAATGCATCGAAAAACCACGCCGTGCGCCCGTCGGCGTAGGTGTGGACCACGTATGGCGTCAGCTCCTCCTCGGTCCAGTCGGGACGGTGCGTTCCACCTTGATAAATCAGCGCAATATCGCTCACCTCTCCCTTGAGATACTCGCCGGCCGAGGCAGTAAAAGCCGAGACCGACGCAAAAAATATGCCCAATGCAAATGCTATTTTTCTCATAAACATGTCACTTTATTAAATCTTGATTAATTTTCAGCTCATTTACCGGAGCCACCGGCGCAAGTATGTTTTTCACGCGCCATGTGCGCTCCTTCTTAAGCACGAATGTCTTTTCGGCTACGATTTTCTCAACCGAGGCTCCGAAAAACGCCTTATACTCACCCTTCTCGGCTATCAATCGCGAGTTGGCGCCATCAAACGAGGCAAGAGCGTAATCATCGATCTCGATGCTCACCCGCTCGCTCTCGCCGGGTCTCAGCAGGCGCGTCTTGGCAAATCCGCGCAACTCGGCGCGAGGTTTCTCCATTGTGGCGGCTGGCGCCGACACATAGAGCTGAGCCACCTCCTTGCCGCCTCGGCTGCCGGTGTTGGTTATGGTGACGCTCACCGTGGTGCGCGAGCCCTTGCGGCTCACTTCCATATCGGAGTACCCGAAGGATGTGTAGCTCAATCCATAGCCGAATGGGAACGCCACCCTGCACCTTGCGGTGTTGAAATAGCGGTAACCCACCCAAATACCCTCCTCATAGTCGGTATAGTCGAAATTCCGTCCCTCGGTCTGCCCGACAAAAGGATAGTTGCGCGACGAAGGGATGTCGGCGTAAGCCACCGGAAACGTCATCGGCAGGCGTCCCGATGGATTCACCCTGCCACCCAGCACATCGGCCACGGCATTGCCGCACTCCTGTCCGGGGAACCATGCCATCAGCAAGGCATCGGGCTTCGATGCCCACGAGGCCACCTCCATCATTCCACACACGTTCATCACCACCACTACCTTCTTCCCCGCTTTGTGGAATGCGCCGCACACGGCATCAATCATGGCGTGCTCATCGGCAGTGAGGTTGAAATCATCATCAAGACGGCGGTCGGAAGTCTCGCCCGAGCTGCGGCCTATCACCACCACGGCCACATCGGCACTTGCGGCGGCTTTCTCCACAAGGTGCATTCCGTGCGAGAGATCCATCTCGGGCAGCGCCGTGCGATGATAGGAAATTTTCTGCCAGTCGGGGCACTCGGGATATTTGTCGAGCAAGTCCGAAGCAAATGCCGAGTATTTATCATAGACACGCCACAAATCGTCGTCGAGCGCAAAGCCCGCATTGCGCAGCCCCACCGAGATGTCGACCACGTATGGTTTATTGACATTCGACGAGCCAGTGCCGCCGGCAATCGACTTATAGGCCGTAGCTCCAAAGAGTGCCACTTTGCATCCCTCGGCGAGCGGCAGGGTGCCGTCATTTCTCAGCAGCACCATGCTCTCACCCGCCGCCTCGCGCGAGAGAGCCACATTGTGCTCCACATCGGGGGCCGACGGTTGCCATCCCTGCGCCGTAACCGACTTTGCCACCACGCCGAGCACATCGCGCACGCAAGCGTCGAGAACGCTCATCGACACCTTGCCACACTTCACGGCTGCCACAATTTCGTCCACAATATCCTCGGCGCCAGGCATTATCAGGGCCGAGCGGGCGTTAAGCAGGTCGTGAGTGGGACGGCGCACCGTCCAGTCGGTGAGCACAAGCCCGTCAAATCCCCACTCCCCGCGCAGAAGCTCTATCATCAGTTCCTTGTTAGTCTGGGTGAACTCACCCGCAATTCTATTGTAGGAGCCCATCACCGTCCACGGCTTAGCCTCCTTCACTGCAATCTCGAAGGCACGCAGGTAAATCTCGCGCAGCGTGCGCTGCGACATCCGTGCATCGTTGTATTTCTTGCCGGTCTGCTGATTATTTGCCACAAAGTGCTTCAGACTTGTGCCAATGCCCACCGACTGTATGCCATCAATATAGGCCGCCGCCAACTTACCTGTCAGCAACGGGTCCTCGGAATAGTACTCGAAATTGCGTCCGCAAAGCGGATTTCGCATTATATTGATGCCGGGAGCCAAAATCACGTCGACACCATAGGCACGGGCCTCGTCGCCCATGGCCACCCCGTAACGTCGGGCCATATCCACATTCCACGTGGCGGCAAGCGCCGTGGTGGAAGGGAAGCATGTGCAGAACGTCCTGCGGCTGTCGGCTGCCACAGAGGCGGCATCGGCCGTAGTCACAGGTATTCCATTCTTGTCGTAGACGGTAGTCACCCGCTGCGAAGGCACCGGATTGATACGCACGCCCACAGGACCGTCGGCGAGATTTATCGACGGAATGCCGAGCGACGGCACCTCATAGGTCCATCCTGCCGCTCCGGCCACCTCGTGGCTTATTCCACTATCAAATGCCGCCGAGCCCACGAGCAATCGGGCCTTCTGCTCAATAGTGAGCCTGCCAATCACCTTATCCAAATCCCTCACGGTAATCACCGGCTGATTGTCGGCCAAAGCCACGACTGCACACAGTGCCATTACCGAAGCTACAAGAATCTTGCGCATTATTGTATTTTCTCCTATAATTCGATGAAATTAAAAGCAAAAAATCCCTAAGGCACCGGTGGATACGCCACTCGGTATCCTTAGGGAAGCAATTATTACAAACACCTATTGAAAAACCTCGTTATCTGATCACTTTCTCGGCCTTCGAGCCCTGACGCTTGATGAACAAGCCATTCTCGGGATTCTCTACACGGATACCTTGCAAGTTGAAGTATTCCACAGGGGCATTGGCATCGGCAGCGTCGCTAATAGTGATGTCCTCGATACCGGCGAATGACGAGAGGTCGAGCTCATACTTGGCTATGTAGTTCTTCGGGCAGAACTGATAGATGAACACCTTGTGCTCTTCGCCCGAAGGCTCCACATAGAGGTGATTGCCATAGAAACCATTGACCACGCAGAGAGTCTTGCCATCGTCGTTTGCCTCGGCATACTTAGTAGCCACGCGATAGTCCTTGTCGGAATCCTCGTTGGCAGGAGTGTCCTTTAAGGCAAGGCGAGCAATCGAGAATCCGTCCACGTCGTTGCCTCCCGACGAGTAGCAGATGTATTTGTTGCCATCACACTCGAAGATATAGAATCCGGTGCAACCGTTATGGTTGGGTGTGATGTAGAACTTTCCGGTCGGCACGATGTTGAACTCCTCATCGAATCCAAGCTGATAAATTGAGTTCTGGTAACCGGCCGAATTGCTTGTTTTCTGATAGTGCGGGCTCAGGAAAGCCATCTCACCCTCGTCGAGTGCGCTGAATGTGGAGATAAGGTGAGTGGTAGTGTATCCGCCATCGGGGCGAATGCTCGTGTTCCACTGTATACCGTTATGCAAGAAAGTGTTTGCCTTGTCCTGCTCGCCATTAACGATAGGCACTTCGTGCATAATGTTGCTCCAAGTAGTACCGAAATAGAGCACACCGCCCTCTTCACCGAGCACATTGCCTGCGATGTGTCCCCAGAAGTCGCAACGTCCCTTTGCAATACCCTGAATATCAAAATCCTTCACCGTTGATAGGTCGGACGAGAAGATGCGCACACCCGGGCTCTCAGGATAATCGGTGTTGAACTCACCGGTGCGAACAATGATATTTCCTGCATCGTCGCGAGTGATGTTGGTTCCTGCCTTATAAGTATCAGTAGCCTTTGAACCGGTAGAGGATATCTCATTCAGTTTTCCGGTCTCATCCCACACCTCGATTTTACCCGTATTCATATTTTGGAGATAGAACTTACCGTTCACCACCACACCTTGACGCGCATTAGCATTAAGCGCAGCAACGTCGGTATTCATCCACAGACATTTCATGATGTTGTCCATCGACGATTTTGCTCCAGCTTGAGGAGCAGAGATAATCATGCAGCTGAAAAGAGCCGCTCCATAAAGTAAATGCCTCTTCATAATCGAAAATTTTTAAATTTAAAAAATAGACTCTTTATTAGGGGGGGGGAGAGAGGATACCATATTTTGACTAATGGCACCTTTCTCCCCTCGTATTACAACTCATTTATTTTATAACTTTTGTAACTTTCGAGCCTTGACGCTTGATGAACAAGCCATTTTCGGGCTCGGCCACCTTGATACCTTGCAAGTTGAAGTATTCCACAGGTGCATTAGCATCGATTTGTTCCTCAACCATTGCATCTTCCACGCCCACATTTGTGAGGTCGAGTTCATACTTTGCAATGAACGTTTCGGGGCAAATTTGATAGATATACACCTTTGTTTCCGATGCCGGCTCCACTACAAAGTGATGTCCGTAGAAAGCATTAGCAACTGAGTATAACGGGTTGCCGGAATTATCAAGGTCAGCATACTTGGTAGCCACGCGATAATCCTTGTCGGTATCCTCATTAGCAGTAGTAGACTTAGTAGCATATCGAGCAATTGTGAAGCCATCGCGATTGTTGCTACCCGATGAGTAAATCACATATTTTCCACCATTGCACTCAAAGATGTTGAATCCCGAGCAAGCATTGTGGTTAGGCATAATGAGATATTCGCTAAAGGAGAGAATGCCATCTTCATCGAGAGTCATCACGTTCACCGAGTTCTGGTGACCTGCATTATTACCGGTGCTGCTTGCAAGCGGGCTGAAGAAGAACACCTTGCCCGGCAAGAAGCTGTAGGTAGAGATGGTGTTAGTGGTAGTGTTTGTAGTGTATGGATAGAACAATTTGGCGTTTTTGGGGTAAAGAACCACCTTATTCTCATCACGTTCAAAATAAGGAGTAGCCTCACCCACGGTGCCATTTGAAATATGATATTTCTGCAAACCAGCCGTGCGATTATTTTCAGTGTACCACAAGTCGCCACCGGCCTCGCTCGTCACATCGCCCTGAACGTGTCCCCAGAAGTCGCCGCGACCACCAAAAGTGGTAGGCATATTAAGGTCGTAGTTAGTTCCGTCCTTAGCGATAATTCTCATTGCAGGTTGTCCGGCATATCCGCCCGGGAAAGTACCTGTACGCAAAATAATATTTCCGGCATCGTCGCGAGTAATGTTGGTTCCCGACTGAGCAACACCGGTTTCAAGTTCGGCTACTTTTCCGGTTTCGTCCCACACCTCAACTTTTCCGGTTCCCCAGCTGTTGAGATAGATTTTGCCATCGACAGCTGTACCTTGACGGCAATAATTTTTTCCTGTAGCAATTGCCGTGTTTTTCCACAAAAGTTTCAGGATACCGTCCATAGCTCCGTCGGCTGCATTAGCCACCGGGCATAATGCTGCTGCTCCAATAAACAAAGCGGCGCCAAAAAGTAAATTACGTTTCATAACAAATTGAATTTAGTTAATAATATAGTTAATTAAAGTTTTATTTCATTGCCAATTAATTGATCACGCACTTTTCAACCGACGTTCCACGGCGCACGATGTAGATACCGCGCTGCGGATTGTCGACCTTGATGCCCTGCATATCATAATACTCTACAGGAGCATCGGTGTCGCATCCCACGGTTGCCACTCCCGAGCCTCCCGATGCGGGCTGCACGGCCACGGTGGCGGTCAGCGAGCCGAGTGTGGCAGTAAGGGCGTAGGTGCCTGTGGCATGGCATTTCACCGACGCGCCGTCGATTTCGCCAAGCTCGGGAGGACACGAGAGCGTGAAACCCCTCACATCGGCATCGACAAGCAGTCCGGCAGCATTGTATCCGTAAATGACAGGAGTGTAGACCTCATCCCTCTCCACCTTCTTCACATAGTCGGCAAAGCGTATTGATGCCACAGTGTTGTCGCCGCGGTTGGGAGTTGTGACAAACCACCCGTTGCGCACCTTGCGCAATCCGCCGTCGCTCGGCACATTCTGCACGCCGAGGGCATCGGTGAACATCGTCGACGAGCCTCCGCCGTCGAAATTCAGCGCGTCGGAGCATCCCACTGCAAGCATCATGGCAGCAAGATCCTTTGAGCCGCAGCCCGCCGACACTCCACTGTTGAGGGCGTCGCCATCGACTACGAGCAGCACCATCTTAGTGCCGGTCTTGTCATATCCTATCGCCGTGCGCGGGCGGCGCATCTTCAGGTGGTCGAGATAGCCGTCGGTGTTCTGTATCACGCCTTTTGCCAAGATTATCGGAGCTCCACCGCTCATCTCCACAAATTGCCGCTCAGTGCCGTCGATGGTGAACGTGGGTGTGACCTCCACTATGTCGCCAACCTCGAGCGACTGCAACCCGGTGAGATACCACGAGGCGTTAGCCGAGAGCACGAACCCCTTTTTGGGAATCGTGCTGCCACTCGAGGCGCTCTTGGAAGTGACGCGCATCTGCGTGGTGCCGATGGATTTCAACCCGCCGTCGACCTCCACCGCCGACACCTCTACTCCCGAGCCCGTCGTAGCGGTGGTTTTGCCGAAGCGCGAGCTGAAAAGGATAAAATCGTTTGACTCTCGCGGCGTGTTGAGACCCTTAATCGACATTTGGCCCGATTTCTCGCTGTACATGCGATAGGTGGTATATGGCTGACCGATTACGAGTTGCTTCTCGGGCGTTACGCCTATGGCATACCACCCTGTCGACAATTTGGCAGTCTTGTAGATCTCACCACCCACAATCGTCGAGCCTATAGGCCCTCCCGCCGAGAAAAGGTCGGAATTCACACCGGCAAAGTACACATTCTCGGTGTCGGCATGATATTTCACCATATCAGGCACGGTGATATTGCTCTTCAAGTCGTCCTTGCCGCAAATAGTCCGAATCTCCACATTGGGGTCGGTGAGGTCGGTCACGGTGTAGAACACCCGCTGCTTCACGGGACCGCTGAGGTCGACAACAGTAAGCGTGGTTCCGGGGCCTACGGCAACGTGCTTCAGCGTGTCGGCCCTATACTCGACACCCTGCAACGTCCACACCGTGGAGGCCTCAGTAGCCACCGAAGCGGCAAAAGCCGCCAAAAAGCTCAATATATAACCTACAGTTCTCATAAATCTATTCTTTTTCCTGAAATAGGGTTAAGTGTTATTTTCTTTCCATTCGGCAAAGTCACCGTGTGCTTGCTACTATCGCTGTTCACCACATACATCACACGCTTTCCGGCAGGCGATATCCACTCGGCGCCTTTCACCACGTAGTCCTTGCCGAATTGCGGAATCTCCACTTGCGGATTGTCGCCCTGCGGGATAATCTCGCGCACATATCGGCCTCCAACGAACACGTCGTGCTGCTTCTTGCGCAAATCCTGAAGATTTTTCAGGAATTGGGCCTCATAGCGCGATTTATCGTTTTTCCAAAGCAGGCGAGGGTCGACCCAACCGAGCTGCGAGCCATAGAGGAAGCACTGCATATTCTGATATCGGAACTCCCCCTTCGTCACGTCGGTGTAGGGTGTGTAGGTATATGCGCAGGTTATCACCCTGTCGGAATAAATGAGCGGATAGAGCGGCACGATGCGGCAGTCGGGACTATGGGGAGTGTTCACGGTGAGCAGGATGTCGAACACCGGAATGTAGCACTCGGCATTCTCCTCCGAGAACACCACATTGCCCTTGCGCAGATGCTTGGCGCGAAGCTCATTCATCATATCGCGATAGGAGTGATACCAGAATTCGCCGCCACCGGCAGGATGGCTGTGATTCTTGGCATAGCATGGATAGGGAGCGGCGGCGGCCACTTGGTCGATATACAGGCCGTTTGTGCCAAGCTCGTCCTGAATGCGGTCGGCAAGCTCCCATATAATATTCTTCCATATCGGCGACGACGGGCAGGTCACCGTGTTGGGCACGATCGAGGTTGGATACACCTCGGTGTAGAGATTCCCGTCGGGGCGCCGGCAGGAGGCATCCTTGCCGTTACGGGCTGCATAGCTATCGGCAGCGGGATCCCACAGGCGTCCGTTGATATAGGGCATCACGCGGCAATTGCGCTTCCGCACGTCGGCGACAATCGGCGCAAAAGCCGGCTGTGCCGGGAAATAGTCGGGATAATGCGAGTCGTAGCTGTGATTGTGCCAGAAATACCAGTGGAAACATATATTCTCGCCATAATAGTCGATAGCCTTGTTCACGGCCACCACTGTGGTGTCGCCGAGGTACTTGGCACGCATCCACATATCATTCTGCACCATCCACTCGGGGATGTCGCGCTCCTCGAGTGTCTTCGAGCCCCACTCGGTGGTCAGCGCCCAGGGACGGTACCACTTCACGGCGGCGGCGCCCCACCCTTCGGGATGATGTCCCATGCGAGTGTTCCACGGCACTGAGAATCGGTGCTTGCTGCCGTCGCTCCATCCCTCGGAAGCCACCACTTTGGTCTCAAAAAGCACTTTTCCCAGATTCTCATGCACACTCATCAGCTTTCCGCAGGCGTTGTAGTCCTCGGTGGCATAATAGAATGCGCCACGGGCGTCGCTCATCATGATCATCTGCATCGAGGCGTTCCACGAAGGATAATTGGAGAGGTACTCGCCACCATCCTTCAGCTCATATTCATTGCCCCAACCGCCCGAGGTGATGATATTCGCCTTGTCGGGGCGCGTCAGCGTCACATTCGGGAACCGGAAATCGGTAACCACCCAACCGTCGGGCAGCTCGGCCGAGAGATTCCACGTGAGCAGGTCGCTCTTGTCGCCCATCGTCACGGTCATCGTCACCGGAGCGGGATTCCCCTCATAGTTGAGGCGAGTCTCCCAAGTGAACACAAGCGACACCGTGGTATCGGCCCTCTCCAACCTGCAACCTTTATAGACTGCATATTGCGGCAGCAGCTCGGGAGTCTGCCCCTGCGGGCCACGATAGGTGATGGCCCAGGGAGCCTTGTTGTCGCCCGGCCTGACCAACTCACCGCCGGACGAGAGGCGCATCGAAAGGATGTCGAAACTCTTGTCGGCCGCAGCCTCAAAGGCAATCTTGTCGTTACTCACGCCTATCACGCCACCACCGCTTTTCACGCCCAAATCGGCGTGAATCGCGGCTGCCGGCATCGACAGTGCAAGAATTGCAGATATGTATCGCTTCAATATATTCATTTCTCTGAGAAATAATCAGATTAATAGTCGGGATTCGTCAAATTCGGGTCGCGGTCGGTCTCAAGGCGCGGGATAGGCCACCAAGTGAACCTGTCGGCCCAGAAACGGTTCTTGTCGCGAACGCGGAGTTTGTCCTTATAGGCGTCGTAGGATGCCACGTCGTTAAGGTCGTGGCGGTCGGTCTTCTTGAAATTGGGAATATCGGTCGCCTCCAAGCCCTCATATCGGATGCTCGTCAGGGGCTGTCCGTAGCTCGGCTCCTCATTCAGGATGTCGCCGATGCCCCAACGGCGCACGTCGACGAAAATGAATCCCTCGAGCGCCAATTCCACCTTACGCTCCCGGCGCACGAGCTGACGCATCTTTTCCTGATTTCCTATACGGTCGGCCGACACATTAGGCATACCGGCACGATTGCGCACCTTGTTGATGGCGTCGTAGACCGACTGGTCGAGCTCTCCGAGCTCAATCTTCGCCTCGGCATAGGTGAGCAGCACCTCCGAGTACCGCATCAGCGCAAGGTTGCAATATGCGCTCATGAGCTGTGCGCTCGTCTCATTGGAATACTTTCGCCACAAGTAGCCCACGCCATTGTTCACAAGCGATGGCGAGGTTCCTGTCACGTCGACGTTTGGCGCCG
>JBJEKJ010000030.1:0-13875 GCA_051878575.1 Muribaculaceae bacterium
ATCCGAAACCCGGTGCCGACGCGAAGAGAATTATTTGGGAAATCTCGAGAATGGAAAAACCAACTACAGATTTTAGTCTTACAATTGAGCATTTGGGGCGACATGAGTATACCGACGAGTACATTGCGCTCACGAAGGCATTCTACCTTAATATGTAGTCTTTCTTATCGACAATAATTATAAAGCACCAACCATAAAAATAGCGGACTCCGACATCGGAACCCGCTATTTTTATGCAGAGTATGTATCTAAAGTATCTACGATTCTTGTTTTAGAAATTGAAACTCAATCCCATGCCGACATTCAGCTTTGCAGCATTGACGGGGATAAACTGCTTGCTGTATTTTGCCAACAAATAGTCACCACCAATGAAGAAGTTGACAGCTTTTGGATGGAAATTAAGCACTGCACCCACCGAACCACGCACATTCGACATAGAGCCGTTGATAGCGGCATTGAACCAACGAGCCGGACGGAAGTTGGCAGTCAGCATTGCCTCAGTCCAAATTTTAGGAGCGCCCAATCGCATCGAAGCCAACAATCCGAATGAAATCTTATTGTTCAGCAATGAATATTCACCGGCAGCTCTGATAGTGGTGTAGAGGAAAGTCGACTTACTCTTCTTGCCGTCGTCGCTATATTTTACGAGTCCCTTCAAATTGTCCCACACCTCATCGGCTGCATCATCGAAGCTATTTGAGCCATCGGGCTTATCCTCCTCGGCAATATTGTCGAATCCGCTGAACTCAAAAGTGTTGTACTTATTTGAGGCATTCGAGCAATTGCTCCAGTTTATAAATCCCAAGTCAGTTACCGCAAGCGACACGGTAGCTTCATTGTTGATTTTATACACAGCACCAAGATCGATGGCACCACCATATCCTGCCACGCCGAAATTGTCGAAATCCACATCGGTAATCTCGCCCGTATGGTCGGTTATGAGATTCATTCCCTTGCTGGCAATCAACGAGCTTTTCTGAGTAATCATCCATCGTCTATCCGACATCTGAATTTTCACATCATCGGCATGCGCCTCGGCGTAAGCACCGCCCACGAGCACTTTCAACTTGGCTCCCACACTCAATTTATCGTTAATTTTGCGGGCATGTCCCAAAGCGAGCTCCACATAGTTCATTGACTTTGCGGCGACGTCGGAAAAGTCATATTCAGTCAAACCCGACATATTCTGGCCTTCTTTCAAGAACGTGAACAACGTCTTAGGCAAATAGACTCCCGATCTGCTTCTCACCGACAAACCAATGGTGTTGGTACCATTCCATGCGTTGAATCCCACTGTGATAATATTCAAGTCGACATTAGCCTCCACTATATTCGATTCCTTGAATTTCTTCAAAGCGTCCTCACTGGAAATACTCTCATGCATGAAAGTCACCATTTCGTTACCTCTTGGCGTCATCACAGCCCCCAGTCCGATGTTGGAGTTGGCACTTACGCTCAAATTACCAAGAGCGGGAAAAGTGACAAAGCCTTTGTCGCTCGTAAAGGCAGGGTTCAAAGTGTGGCGCTGGTTGTTCCCGTCAAGGAAGTACAGGGAATGAAGCGTCTGCGCATCAGCTACCACGGCAACAGCCATCATGGCCATTACATATATTGATTTCTTCAGTAGTTTCATATCTCTAAAATTATAAAGTTAACTTAATTCCATTTGGTATTTTCGCAATAATGTCCTTTACAATCAAATATTGGTCGGAACGCAGTGTCATGTTGTTGTTGGAGTTGGCAGCTTCAACCGTATATTGTATACGGTCGAGTCTTTTAAAATAGCCGTCTTTCAACTGAGACAACTTGATTTCAATCTTTGATTCCTTAACTGAATTGTTATCGGCACCGGCAATATTGCATTTATCGAGATTCACCTTTATACCATCGTCGATAGAGTTTCCGCTTCTGTCAAATAGTTTGACGCTTGCCTTCATGTTTGCAGGTATTGAAGTCTCTACCGTAGCCTCGACATAAATCTCATTGGCATCAACCTTATCCAATACGTCGAACAAGTCTTCCTTAAGTCCATCAATGTCATCGACATACTCAATCTCCATCTTCGAGAACGAGAATGGGATAGCCACATCATATTTTGCGTTGATTGTATAGCTCTTGCCCAAACCCACCATCTGTTCATGGCTTGTGCTGAGTAACTTGATATCCTCTGGTGAGTTAATCTCAAACTTATCAGGGATAAACTCAAAGAGCATCGGCAACTTCTCAACAAGAATGTCGGCGCCCGGCTTGTTGCTAATAAGCAAGACGTTATTACCCGGTCTGGCATTGATGTCGACTTCCACATTCTCCGACTTCCTGCCATCATCCTTCAACGACATGAAACCGAGCGACAAATCCCATGCGATATTCAGCGGGTTGTCAAGGCTCAAGGTGAAATTCACCTCATTTGGAGTAAATGAAGAACTGCCGTTTTTCAAGAAATCAGGAATATCGTTGATGGTAATCACCTCGTTGATATTGGCATCGGTGTGGAACTCACCCGACACTTCGCTTATACCAACGGCTCCGGCGGCCTTGTACTCAAACGCAAGAGGGACCGACGTAATTTGCGGAATTCCGCTAACCGACACCTCAATATCGGCCGAAAGTGAGAGCTTCTCATTCAGTTTCAAGTATTTATTTCCCATATTGCCAACTATGTAGCTGTCCTGACTATCGTTGGGAATATCAATGTAATTGAAAGGTATCTCAATGGTCACTTTCTTTGTGTCCGACTTCAGAACTATATCTGTACCTTGCCTATACACATTTCCGCCTCCCACGAGATTAAGTATCTGCGGGAAATTTATGGTGAAATTCTTAAGTTTGACATAGTCGATGCCCGTTGGCCACGCCTTGCTGTCGATATAAAGCGACAGATATGTGGTGGAATTCGACAAATTTGCCCTGAAGAACTTGTCTACCTCGTTCGGCAACTTGGCGTTTACGTTATATGGGTCAGACTCGATCGACAGCTTGTCGAGGTTGAGCACCAAGTTGGAGCTTCTTGTCATTGGAGCGCTAAAAGTGCTTGGAATCGTGATGTTGTAGGAGCCGATTGAAGGTGTAATGTTGACCGATACCGAGGTAAGCTCTACGGTCGACGAAGTTGATCCACTCGTAATCACCTCATACACGGAGTTGTCTCCGGGCAAAATAGTCTCCGACTCCTTAATAATTCTACTCAATTCCACTTTTGTGGTCTTACCCACAGGAACACTAAAATAATTACCCACCTTCATATCGGTGTTAATATCCTTCGATAAATCATACTCATTATCGCAGGATACAAGACTTCCCGACACGGCGATGGCTACACCGTAAATTAATACTCTAAAATTGTTCATATCTCTAAATTTTGTTATTCGTCACATCTACTTGTCTGTCACTATTATTTAATGACAATCAATATACATTTTCACAAAGATACGGTTTTTATTTAAATATACAAAATTTTCCAATAATTTATTTGTTGTAAAAAGTGCTACAACAGCATTTTGCCACGCAACGCACACAATTATAACTAATTAATATTAATTACGGTCGAAACCGATGTGTGATTTAAACTTTTTGCGTATATTTGTGTCTAATATCAAAACGAACTAAAACGACTACGATTATGAGAAACAGATTGTTGATATTATTGGGTGTTGTCGGCTTGAGTTCCACAACTGTTGCATTGGCACAAGATTTTGACGATATATATTTCGACAGCTCGAAGAAAGTGAAAAAGGAGGCGCGGACCATCGTAAAAGAGGAATCGGCCCCTGTTGTCGATACTTCAGTAGCGACACAAGCAAAGAACTACATTGAGGAGCGCGACGTGGACGAGTATAACCGCCGCGGCAGCTATTATGCTGATAACGACACATCGACGTCCTATGGTGCCCGGTCAGAGGCAGCCGACTCGGCCTACAATAGCGAATCATTTGTGTACACCGATAGAATCAAGCGGTTCCACAATCCCACAGTTGTAATCGAATCAAGTGATCCCGACATTGTCGACCTATATGTCTACACTCGTCCAAGTGTGAACATTGTAGTTGGCACGCCTACCTACTATAGCCCGTTTGGCACATTCGCAGTAGGCTACTACAGACCATGGTCATGGGGATTTTATGATCCTTGGGATCCATTTGATTACTGGAGATTCACTCCCTACTACTATTCCTACGCATGGCATTACCCGCATTACTACCATTCATACTGGCATCATGCCATTCCGCACTGGGGACATGGATGCGTGCCGTATTACGGATGGAGCGGACATTCACACTACAATCCTGTAAGATATTATGGTGGCGACCGTGGCAGCCGCCGTCCTGTAGGCTCAAGCATAAACCGGGGAACACAGACGGTGAACCGTGGAAATGTAACACGGACCGGCCGTATAGGCAATGTGGTGTCAAATCGTCAGGGAGTGGGCGGAACACGCGGCAACACTACCACCAACCGTGTGACACGCGGCAACGTCACTACAATTGACCGCCAATCTAATGGCTCCACGTCCAATCGTGGCACGAGCACCATCTACCGTCGGCCAAGCACAAACAACAGCAACGTCAGCCGGGAGACTCAACGCAGCTCGCAGCGCGTGTACAACAGCGAGACATCACGCAGCTACAATAGCGGTAGCAGTTTCTCGTCGGGCAGAAGCTCGGGCTTCTCGGGCGGCTCACGCAGCAGTTCTTCTAATGGAGCAAGAGGTGGGGGACATCGCCGATAGTCTTCGCGGCATTTGTCGCTACGATATATATTTACTTTGACACTTTATACCGACAATGGCAAAAATAATTTGCTTTAGTATACTTATTTATCAGAATATTGAATTATGAAAATGGACTTTAAACAAATAGTTGCAATTACATTCACCGCTATACCACTATTGGCTGGGGCACAAGGAGCTACCGACGTATTCAAGATGTCGCAGAACGAGCTTCGGGGGACCGCGCGGTTCATGTCGATGGCAGGCGCGTTCGGCGCATTGGGAGGCGATCTCTCGGTTCTTGACCAAAATCCGGGCGGAATAGGCGTGTATCGCAGCTCGGATATAGGCATAACGGTGGATTTCGACTCTCAATCGGCAAATGAGAAGATCACACACACCACGACTAATCAATTCAAGGTGACTTGCAACAACTTTGGATATATAGGAGCGATGAAACTCGATTCCGATGTAATGCCAAATATAAATTGGGGAATATCCTATAGCCGCCCAATGTCGTTCAACAGGCATTATTCGGGACATATCAACCAGCTCAGGTCCTCGCTTTCCAATTATATAGCCAATTATACGAACGATGAGAGATGGGCATCTGCCGACCTTGACAATAGAAATCCAAATAAGTTTGACCCATATTACGAGACCAATGCCCCCTGGATGAGTATTCTGGCTGCGAACAACTACCTTATCAATCCAAATAGCAATGACTTCTTCCACGGACTTTTCAACAGCAACTCGACAGGATCGGGAGAATATGACGTGGAGGAAACTGGAGGCGTCGACCAGTTCAACATCAATTGGGGCGGAAACATAGCGAATATCGTATACTGGGGAATGGGATTCGGCATCACGAATCTCGACTATAAGGCCACCACATATTATGGGGAGTCGATTGACAACGCACAAATCAGGCACTATAAGGACCACAAAGACCAGCAAGCCACAATTCCCGGCTATGCCGAATATGGTGTGGTCAACAGCCTTCACACTTATGGAAGCGGCTGCAATTTCAAACTCGGAGTGATCGTGAAACCCATCAACGAGTTCAGAATAGGATTATCATTCCACACTCCCACATATTACTCGCTGAAAGACGAGTCGATAGCCTACGTGAGCGCCGAGTACACGCCCGACATAGACTATGACGCCAATATAGTTCAATGCAACGACAGAACAAATCAAGGATATTTGGGCGAATTCTGGTACAAGATTCGCACTCCGTGGAGATACATAGCAAGCGCTGCCGCCGTAATAGGCGGAAAGGGTATTCTAAGTTTCGACTATGAGCGTCAGGACTATAGCGGCATAGAGTATCGTGATGATAACGGACGACTTGACCTTACTACCAAGACCGACATCAAGAACTATTACAAAGACATCAACATATATCGTGTGGGTGCGGAATATCGCATTACGCCGCAATTCAGCATTCGAGCCGGATATTCTTTCCAAGAATCACCGGTGACCGACCGCGCTCTCAATGGCGATGAGGCAATATACACCGGCTCAACCACACCGGCATATATCTTCGACAAATCCACGCAATACATCACAGCCGGAATTGGCTACAGATACAAGAATTTCTATGCCGATATGGCATACGTACACAAGCAGAGGGACTCGGAGTATCATGCTTTCTCACCGTACACACATGTCGGTGAATTCGGCGAAAGCACTTTCATTGAGTCACCTACAGCACAACTTACCGAGAAGAGCAACAAGGTGGTTGTGACTCTCGGCGTTAGATTCTAAGCACTTGCGAAATAAGGCGCGTATAACAACAGCAAAAAAGCAGTCCTGCCCCAAATCAATGTGGCAGGACTGCTTTTTTCACTATGCGAAAGCGGCATAATTTGCCCTTATGCACTATTCCACAGCCGTTTACTTCAAGTTGGCCCTCACATCGTCAAGGAAGGACTTCATCGCCACTGCATCGCGATTGACGACAATATCGCGCAAAGTCGATAGCCTTTGCTGTATTTTGTCGAGCTGCTCGGGAGTGTGTGGATTGAAAAGTATTTCCTGAAGCAGGAAATCGTCCTCCGACATCAGACCGCGGGCAATAGCCATGTGACGCTTGAATGTGGTGCCCGGCGCATCCTGATGTCTCATCACACTGCCAAACACGAGTGTGCTCGCAAATGGAATCGAAAGAGAAAAAGCAATAGTCTCGTCGTGCTCCTCGAAGGAGTATTCACACACGTTCAGATGCAGGCTGTTGTATAAATCGCGGAAAAAGACCTTGCCGAGATGATCGCTCTCGGTGATTATAATCGCATTCTCGCTTGAGAGATTGCTGAGTGACGCAAACGTGGGGCCAAACATCGGGTGAGTGCTTACAAACGGATGCCCGCACGACTTGTAAAACTCAGGCAGGCCCGTCTTCACCGATGCAATGTCCGACAAGATGCAATTATCGGGCAAATGTGGAATCACCTTGTTGAAGGCATCGATAGTATACTTCACCGTCACCGCATTTATGAGAAGCTCCGGCTTGAACGTCTCAATCTCCTCGTAGGTAGTGAAGCGCTGCGCATTGAAGGTGAAGCGAAGACGCTGTTTGTCGACCTCAAAGACGGCCACCTCATGGTCAAAGCTGAGCAAGTCGCAGAAAAACGAGCCCATTTTGCCGGCGCCAAGAATAAGAATCTTCATGTCCCTCCCGTTATTTAGCACGATTGTTGAATACCTCGATTTGCTGTCGTACCGACTCTTCGTGAATCGACACCAACACGTCTTTCATAAACTCACCACTCATTCCCATCTCCTCGGCAAGTTTGATGCGCGATTTCAGGATGTCGCCATAGCGGTCGGTCTGCACAATCTGCATGCTATGTTCCTTTTTGTATTGACCAATCTCGCGCGACACACGCATTCGCTTGTTAAGAATCTCAAGCAGCTCATTGTCGATTTGGTCGATCTGCTGACGCAGCAATGTAAGGTTCTCGGTAGTTTGTTTCGTGTCGCGTATCACGAGCATATTAAGTATATAGTTCAACACATCGGGGGTAACTTGCTGGCTCTTGTCGCTCCAAGCGCAATCAGGGTCGCAATGCGACTCAATAATCAAGCCATCGAAACCCATATCCATAGCCTGCTGCGCGATAGGAGCCACAAGCTCACGCTTTCCGCCAATGTGCGACGGATCGCAGAAAATTGGCAAATTAGGGAAGCGACGACGAAGCTCAATCGGAATGTGCCATTGAGGCATATTGCGATATAGATGCTTGCCATAGGAACTGAATCCGCGGTGAATAGCTCCTAATTTCTTGATTCCCGCATTATAAATGCGCTGCATAGCTCCAATCCACAGCTCCAAATCGGGGTTTACCGGGTTCTTAACCAGAACCACCGTGTCGGCACCCACGAGCGCGTCGGCAATTTCCTGCATTGCGAAAGGATTGGCCGACGTACGCGCGCCTATCCACAGAATGTCGACTCCGGCTGCAAGAGCGGCCTCAACATGGGCCTTGTTGGCAACCTCAGTAGCCACATACATTCCGGTGATTTCCTTAACCTTCTTCAGCCATTCAAGGCCTTCCACTCCAACGCCCTCAAAGCCACCCGGCTTTGTGCGAGGTTTCCATATTCCAGCACGGAATATCTTTATACCATTGGCGGCAAGGTCCTTGGCAGTAGCCAGAACCTGCTCCTCAGTCTCGGCGCTACATGGACCGGCAATAATCATCGGTTTCTTGCTGCCTATACCGGGCAAAATAATTGATTCTAAATTCTCCATATCGATTGAGTTTATAATTGTCAAAAAAATAATAACGGTTTGGTTCACTTATTTAGATATGCCTTAATTCGCTCCAAAGCCTCAGCCATACGTTGTTGGGTGGCACACAGCGAAATACGCACATAGCGCTCGCCATTAGAGCCAAAAATGAATCCGGGCGTTATAAACACCTTTGCACCATACAGAATTTTGTCGGCAAGCGCCTCAGAGCCAATCTCCGACTCAGGAATACGTCCCCACAGGAAAAGTCCGCTTTGGCTCCGATCGAAACGGCATCCAAGAGTTTCCATTATCTGCTCAGCAATCAACCGACGCTTGGAATATGTGGCATTCACGTCGTCATACCATTCCTTGCCGCATTTAAGCGCCTTTGCAGCAGCAAGCATCATGGGCTTAAACTGTCCGGAGTCAATATTCGACTTCACCTTGAGTATCCACCCCACAAAGGTGGGATTTGAAGCCAACATGGCTATACGCCAACCGGCCATATTGTGCGACTTGCTCAGCGAATTCATCTCAATGGCAATATCCTTAGCCCCTTCCACTTTCAGGATGCTGATAGGGGAGTCGTTGAGAATAAAGCTATAGGGATTGTCGTTCACAATGACTATTCCGTGCTTTTTGCCAAATTCAATGATTCTCGCATATAATTCCATCGATGCCTTCTTGCCTGTAGGCATGTGCGGATAGTTTACCCACATCAGTTTTATGCGGTCGAGCGGGAGTTTCTCCAATTCGTCGAAATCAGGCTCCCAACTGTTTTCCTCGGTGAGATTGTAATTGAATATCTCGGCACCGACAAGACGGCTTACCGAAGTGTATGTAGGATATCCCGGATTCGGCACAAGCACGCCGTCGCCCTGATTAAGAAAAGCCAGTGATATGTGCAGGATTCCCTCCTTCGAGCCAATGAGCGGCTGAATCTCACTTGAAGGATCAAGCTCTACATTGTAGAATCGTCTATACCACTCGGCGAATGCAGCACGCAGCTCAGGAATGCCCACATAGGGCTGATATCCATGAGTGCCGGGCTTGTTGGCTTCCTCACACAGAGTGGCTATCACATCGGCATGAGGCGGACGGTCGGGACCGCCTATTCCCAGCGAGATAATATCCTCACCATTAGCATTCAATTGGGCTATTTCCCTTAATTTTTTTGAGAAATAGTATTCTTTCACTTCCGACACTCTCCCGGCCGGAACGATGCCACTTTCATGATTCACTTGTAAATTCTGCATATTCACCTAATATTTTGAAATCATTTATTAAAGGACGCACAGCATCAATCGACTGACGATAGCGGGTAAAATCATCGAAAGTAAGATTGATGTAGAAGCGATACTCCCACTCCCTGCCTATAATAGGCAACGACTGAATCTTCGACAGGTTGATGTCGTAGAACGAGAAGATAGTGAGAATCTTCGACAGGCTTCCATGCGTGTGGGGCAATGTGAAAACGAGCGATGCCTTGTTCCTCACGCTCTTGCCCACTATCGAGGGAGCCTCAATAGGATCGGCAATTATCAGGAAGCGCGTAAAATTGCGCTTGTTGGTCTGAATGCCCTCCTCAAGAATATTCAATCCATAGAGTTCGGCGGCATACTTGCCACACACTGCGGCATGTCCCGTCAATTTCTTCTCCGATATCTCACGAGCGCTTCCGGCCGTGTCGTTTTTCTCCACCATCTTCAAATTTGGATGTCGGAGCAGATACTGCTCGCACTGCATGAGTGCCATAGGGTGCGAGTTTACTTCAGTCAATTGCTCAATTGACTGTCCGGGCAATGCGGCAAGCACATGAGATATATGCATTTTGTATTCACCTACAATCGTCTGGTTGCTCTGTCGAAGCAACTCATGGTTTTGGAGCAGGCTTCCGGCAATTGTATTCTCAATGGCCACTATGCCAAGCATTGAGGCATCGGTGCGCAGCAAGTCGAACATGTCGATGAATGTCTCGCATGGAATCGTCTCCACGTCCTCACCACTAAAAAAGCAACGCGCTGCGGCATCGTGAAAACATCCGGGCTCTCCTTGTATTGCGATTCTTTTTTTAGTCATTTTTCCGTCATTAATAGAAAATTAAAAATCCCGTCACATTTGGCGGGATTTTATATTTGTTAATCATTAGATTTCAAAAATCAACTATTGCATAAAATCTCGCCCTTTATTTCTCAAAATAAAAGTAAAAGGAAAAATAATATGCATAAAAATTTCTCATTTGAAAATCATTTTATGGTTGCAAAGATATATTATTTGATTGAAATTGCAAACTAAATTCAATATTTTTTGTTGTCATCGCTAATAAATGTAAGCAAAATGGCCGAAAGCGCTACATTTCATCGTGGAACAGGCTCCTCCAACTCGGGCTCGACCGTCACATTGCACATTCCCACTGCTCCGCCACACGACATAGTGACTGTGGCATTGCCAACTGATTTAGTGACGATACGTCCGCTACTGTCGACTTCTACCACATTATTGTCAGAGCTCTCCCAAAGAGGCTGGATTAGATTCTTGTCATCGAAATCACCGCCACTATACTGCATGGCAAATGAAAGTTGTATGGTGTCGTTGGGAACAGTGCTCACAGTGCCCGGATATACTATAATCGAATCAACGCTGAAAGATTTGTTGCAAGCCACCATCACTACGGCAACTATCAATAGATATTTCGCAATTCGTGTCATACATTATTATATAAAATTGTTCATCGAGTAATTAAAAAATGCCTCAGTATTTATTATGCAAAATTACGCATAAATTTCGCTCTTTTGCAAAATTAATCACATCGATTACCGCATTTGGGCAATATTGGCTTGTTTTTTTAAGAAAATTGCACTTTATTGTTGCCTCAAGAGCATAATTTGGCTAATTTTGTGGAAGAAACAAAAAAGCCTGAAACAATGACCAAGTACATTAAAGATTTTATATTGGAGGATAATCAGCCATTAGGCTCTTTATACTCCCTTCTGAAACTTCGCCCCGCCGATGGCGTGATGCCGACGATGAGTCCCGGACAATTCGTGCAGGTGGAGGTTAGGAACTCCAAGACGACATTCCTGCGCCGTCCTATCTCAATTAATTTTGTCGATGAGAGTCTTGGCCTGCTATGGCTGCTCGTGAGAAAAGCCGGCGATGGCACGGCTGCATTGATAGAGTCTAAAAAGGGTGAAATCATTAATATCGTTCTGCCATTGGGCAATGGCTTTACAATACAATCAGGCAGAATGCTGCTGATTGGCGGTGGAGTGGGAGTGGCGCCGCTGCTCTATTTGGGCAAGAAGTTGAGTGAGATTGGCGCCGACGTCACTTTTCTTCTTGGTGCACGCAGCAAGGCCGATTTGCTTGAGTTGCAGGAATTTGAGAAGTTTGGCAAAGTGTGTGTATCTACTGAAGATGGCACGATGGGCGAGAAAGGCTTTGTAACAGAGCACTCAATAATGCGCCGTAATTTCGATTTGATTCAGTGCTGTGGACCACAGCCTATGATGAAAGCCGTGGCCAAAATCGCCAAGACGGCAGGAATGAGGTGTGAGGTCTCGCTCGAGAACGTGATGGCATGCGGCATTGGGGCATGCCTTTGCTGCGTGGAAGATACTGCCGACAGTGGCAACGTGTGTGTATGCAAAGAGGGTCCGGTATTTAATATAGAAAGATTGAAATGGTAGATATGAAAGTAAGGATAGGGGAGCTTGAATTCAAGAACCCCGTGTTAACGGCTTCGGGAACATTCGGCTACGGTGAGGAATTTAGCGATTTCGTCGACCTTAACAGGCTCGGCGGATTCATTGTGAAAGGAACCACGCTCAATCCGCGCGAAGGAAATGCCTATCCGCGCATGGTGGAGACTCCATCGGGCATGCTCAATGCGGTAGGCCTTCAAAACAAGGGCGTAGACTATTTTATCGAGCACATTTATCCGAGAATCAAGGATGTGGACTCAAGAATAATCGTAAATGTATCGGGGGCATCAATTCCCGACTATGTGGCCGTGTGTGAGAAGCTACAGCCACTCGACAAGGTTGCCGCTGTGGAAATAAACATATCATGCCCAAACGTGAAACAAGGCGGAATGGCATTCGGAACCACCTGCACAGGAGCAACAAGTGTGGTCGATGCGGTGAGAAAAGCCTACGACAAGACAATGATCGTGAAATTGTCGCCAAACGTGACCGATATCGCCGAAATTGCCCGTGCCGTGGAGGCGGCAGGTGCCGATGCCGTATCTCTCACCAACACATTCCTCGGCATGGCAATCAACACCGAGACTCGCCGCCCATACCTATCCACCATCACAGGTGGGCTGTCGGGGGCATGCATACGCCCCATAGCCGTGCGCATGGTGTGGCAGGTTGCCAAAGCGGTGAAAGTACCGGTAATCGGGCTCGGTGGCATTATGAATGGCCGAGATGCAGTGGAATTCATGCTTGCCGGAGCCACGGCAATACAAGTTGGCACCGCCAATTTTATAGATCCTTCAGTGACGGTGAAAATCGTAGATTATATCGCTGATTACCTGACACGCCATAATCTCGAGTCGGTCTACGACCTGATTGGAGCGCTTCAAGCATAACAACACCTTGATTGGCAAAAATATGAACTGATGCCGTGCCGTGTATTCTCAATACGTGCTCACGGCATCAGCTATTTACCATAGAATACAAGTTGGTAGTGGGGGAGAACGTGAGATGACCATCCTCTACCATGCGTGTGACCACTGATATTATCATATCTTTGTCGAACGACAGAGTGTGGATGAAATCCTCTATGGTACGTGGTCGCTGAGATGCCATATATACTATGCCGTCGACGACATCGTCAATCCGCGAACTGTCGGAGGACTGTTTCTTTCTGTTCAGACACACGTCGCAATGCCCGCACTCGTCGGCTACACGCTCTCCAAAATATTGGCGCAGCAGCGACTCGCGGCACGACTCCTCACAGAAGGCATACTCAAGCATCTTGTCAATGCGCCGCTCCATGACAGCTCGGCGATCCTCGTAAGCCGCACGTGGAATCGACACATATTTCGGCTCCTCCCGAGAAGTCGTATAGATGACATAAGGCGTGCGTTTGCGCGGCACATAGTGCAGGAGGTGCATTTTGGTCAGTTCAAGGAGAGATTTATATATAGTCTCCTCCGAAAGCCCATATCGGCGCGATATCACCGCCTCATTAATAAACACATAATCGGAGAACAAGCCTGTGTAGGTTCTTAGAATGGCTTGCAACACGGCATCGACATCGGGAGTGGAGCCTGATATGTGATATAGCTCGCTTTTGTCGGCAAGAATCATCACTCTCGACTGAGTGTCAATCTCCTCCACAAACTCGATGTAGCCTGCTTGTGTGAGTATTCTCAATGCGCTTTCCACCGGCAGAATCGGGTAGTTGAACGTCTTGCAGAACA
>JBJEKJ010000031.1:0-3108 GCA_051878575.1 Muribaculaceae bacterium
CGATTACAGGTAACTCGACCAACCCGACCCGTTTCCAACACCCGGTTGCAGGCACATATAAGAAAGAGCGCGTGCTTGCCGGAAAGCCTTATTTCTCGGTAGCTTCAGGTGGTGGTACCGGACGTACGCTTCATCCCGACAATATGGCTGCCGGTCCGGCTTCCTATGGTATGACCGACACGCTTGGCCGCATGCACAGCGATGCTCAGTTCGCAGGTTCTTCTTCTGTACCCGCACATGTTGAGATGATGGGATTCCTCGGCATCGGTAACAACCCGATGGTAGGATGTACTGTTGCTGTTGCAGTAGATGTTGCCACTGCATTGAACAAGTAATTTTTGGTTGTTGCGAGATTACGCAAGTGCCGTAATAACCATAAAATACACGCATACTACAAAAAAACTCCCGTAGCTTGTATGTTATGGGAGTTTTATGTTTTTATATTATTGCATTGTCGATGCATCCTTATTATTTAATTGATTTATTAGGATATGGTTAGATTTAAGATTCTTCCCTTATTGCTGGTAGCCCTTTCGTCGATAGGCGTCGCTGCGCAAGGCTCTATGGCGGGTGATGTTCCCGATGCCAGGCTAAACTTAGGAGTGGATGTGGCGCTTCGTGCCAATTTAATGCGCTATTCCGAGCTCAACAAGCAGAATTTTCCCGACCGCAATGCCACATTGGGCGGAGCGTTTGGCTTGTTTCTCGAATATGAGTTTGGCAACAATCTGCACTTTGCCGTCCGTCCGGAGCTCGACTACACTCGTCGTGGCGGAAAATTGTGCAATATCAAGAATGCGATGCTTGGCACCGGCTTGAGCGATTGCACCTATAGTGTGGCGGCCAATTATTGGGACTTTCGTGTCCCGGTGATGTATCAGTTTCTTGATGCCGGCAGCAGGTGGCGTCCTTACGTGTACATTGCGCCTGAACTTGGTTTTGCAATGAGTGGCAACATGCGTCTGAAGGGCATTGAGGCCAATGGTGCCGAAAGCTCCTACAAGGTTGAGGCGTCGGGTGCCAATATTGCCAAGACGAATTTTGCGATGGCTTTCGGCGTGGGTGCAAAATATTATTTTCCTATCGCGTCTACTCGCGCATACGTCGGTTTTGAGATTGCCTATGAGCATGGCCTGACCGATACTTACAGCGGTGATGAGAAAAGTGGCAAGGCTGCGGTGAACACTGCCATGTTCGGAACAAACTATGCCGTCAATGGCTCGCGCAAGTTCTCGGGATGGGAGTTCAAGTTCACTTTCGGCATCCCGCTCCGAAACTGTAGCCGCAAGAAGAACTCGCCGATGCCTGTGCTCGTTGAGGAGGCTCCTGCGGCGACTGAGCGAACCGAGGCCGTTGAGAAGTCGCCTGTCGACAATTGTTGCTCGCTCGACGATATCATCGACATGATGGCGCGTGGTGAGTCTGTGCGTGGAAAGACCATCTGTGCTGTCGACGATATTAATTTCGACTTCAATAAGAGCGATATTCGAGAGGAGTCGTTCTCCTATCTCGATAAACTCGCGTCTACGCTGATCAGGATGAACGCGCGTGTGGAGGTGAAAGGCCACACCGACGATATCGGTCCCGACGATGTGAATATGAAAGTGTCGCGACTAAGGGCTAAGGCGGTTATGGACTATCTGATAGAGCAAGGTGTGAGCCCGGAGAAAATCTCTTACAGCTATTATGGCTCTACAAGCCCGCTTGTATCGAATGAGACTCTTGAGGGGCGTCGTATAAACCGTCGTGTTGAGATTGAGATATTGAAGTAGTCGTAACAATTGTCAAGAATTACTATTATGAAAAGATATTTATATATTGTGTTGTGTCTTGTATGCGCTGTCTCGCTAAACTCTTGCCTTGGCGATGGTGGTGAGACAATTCCGCTTGAGTTTGAGACGCCGACGGGCGACATTACGCCTGTCGATGGTATTCCGAATGATGCATTGGCTACTCCAAATCCTCCAATTAATGCCACTGAGGCGGTGATTCCCGATTTTGGCAGTTCGGTGGTGAGCGGAACCAAGGATGTGCGGATTGCCGAGCTGTATATTCCGGGAATAAAATATCCCGGCTCCGATAGTTGGCTATACCTCGTGGGTACGGGTGGCGCTTATGCTATTCCGCAAAATGTATGGGTGTCGGTCGACGGTGAGCCCAAAGGGTGTCTTGCGCTCAATAATTCAAATAATGAGGTTTCTGGCCCGATTGACGTGGATTTTGTGTTTCTTGTGAATAACTCCAACAATATGGGTGTGGCAGGTGATTTGATTTACGATGATCTTGAGGAATGGAGCGCTAAGCTCACCGATAGCAATCTGTCAATGGCTTATGGTTGTGTTGGATATGGCGGCGGTGACCCGCTGAAAGGCGTCGATGGCGCATGTGGGCTCTCAACCTCGGCTACATTACTAAAATATCTCGGCCGTAAAGGCTGCACCGGAGTGGCGCGCACCAAAGGGTTCAATGGAATTGACGTCTATGAGAAGTTGGCGGCGGCGAGCTATCAGAATTGCGATCAGGAGTGTGGTGTAGAGGCGTTGCGATTTGCCGATGAGGCATTTCCTTTCCGTTCGGGCGCTTGCCGCATGTATCTGAACATTACCGACGAGGGCAATCAGCCGGGCGGAGACCCGCAGTGGTCGGTTGAATGGGTGGCCTCGCAAGATAACTGGCATGCGGGCAGGGGCGTCATACATACGCTATATAGCGGATATGATTTCAACAATCAGCAGTATGTCAATGAGCAGCCATGGCTTCTATCGGGCTACACCGGAGGAAACGCGGTGAAATGCGACAAGCAAATGACAGGAGTCTCACTACGGAATATGCCTCTCACCGGTGCTTTGGAACATTTCTCGGTTATAAGATTCGCCAATGTGGAGAAATATATGGATGGTAAATATCATAAGGTGGATATCACCGTTATTTCTCTCGACAAATTAGTCCAAGCTCATAAGACTTTCAATGTCTATTTTGGCACCAAGGCCGATTAGAGGCTCTTTGGGAAAGAAAAATATGTTTTACAGCATAAAAATTTTGTGGTGTAAGGTGCTGAGCGAGGGGGTGTTCGGGAATTTTGGTGAAAAAACTTGAAAAAAAGATTGG
>JBJEKJ010000032.1:0-48367 GCA_051878575.1 Muribaculaceae bacterium
ATAGCGCAATACTTCTGTGAGTTCAATGTGATTCCCGGCGTGAAATTCCCGCTTGAGGTGATTCGCGTGGCTCCACAGGCCAATGCCAACCAACTCTACTCCATGAGGCTGCGTATTGTGAATCCGGGCAAGGCCCTGATGCCGTCGCCGGGCATGAGCACGCTGATAACAGCCGTAATAAAAGCCGACGACGGAGGCTCCATGAGCTTGGTGGTGCCGAGCGGAGCGGTGTTCAACGCCGACGGGCGCGAGTGGGTCTACGTCTACGACACGGCACGGCACACCATAGCCCGCCGCGAGGTGAGGCTCGTGCAACTGCTCAGCAATGAGCACAGCGTGGTGGCATCGTCGGCACTCCGAGTGGGCGACGTGGTAGTGGCCTCGGGCACACACTCGCTGCACGAGGGCGAGAGCGTGACGCCGCTCATTCCTTATAGTGAAACCAACGCAGGAGGCATATTATGATCGACTTTGGCAAATGGGCTTTCGGCAACAAGAAGTTGATAAACTTCCTTATTGCCATTCTCGTGGTGGGAGGCATTTACTCATGCTACACCATGAGCAAACTCGAAGACCCCGAGATAAAGGTGAAGTTGGCAATGATTGTCACCACCTATCCCGGAGCTTCGGCGCATCAGGTGGAGATGGAGGTGACCGACCCCATCGAGAAAAGCATACGCACGATGAACAACATCGAGTCTATCGACAGCTGGAGCTTCAACGACCTGTCGCTGATTCAGGTAGAGCTGCGAAGCACCGTGGCCGACGATGAGGTGGAGCAGAACTGGGACATGCTGCGCCGGAAGATAGTGAACGTGCAGCCATCGCTCCCGTCGGGAGCCTCAACGCCTGCCGTGAAAGACGACTTCGGCAATGTGTACGGAATATTCTACGCCCTCACCGGCGACGGTCTCTCCGACCGTGAGCTGTCGAGATATGCCGAGCTCGTGAAGCGCGAGGTGAACGCCCTCGACGGCGTGGAGCGCACCGACATCTACGGCCGGCGACCCGAGTGCATCAACATCACCATGCTTCAAGACAAGATGGCCAATCTCGGCGTGAAGCCCCTTGAGGTGCTCGCCACCCTGAGCGGACAGATAGGCACCAACTATGCCGGATATTTCGACAACGGCACCAACCGCATCCGTGTGACCGTGGGCGACAAGTTTACCAACGTCGACGACATCGCATCGATGATAATCCAGGGCCACGACGACGACCAGCTGCGCCTCAGCGACATCGCCACCGTGGAGGAGAGCTATGCCGAGCCCGTGCGCAACGAGATGCTCTACGACGGCGAGAAAGCCCTCGGAATACTCATTGCGGCATCGTCGGGCACCGACATCCTTAAAGTGGGCGACGCCGTGGAGCATCGCATCGAGGAGCTTAAGGCATCGCACTTCCCCGCCGGAGTGGAATGTCACAAGGTGTTCTTCCAGCCCGAGCGCGTGGCCGACTCTCTCGGCACCTTCGTGCTGAACCTTATAGAGTCGGTAGCCATAGTGATAGTGGTGCTCATGATTTTCATGGGCATAAGAAGCGGCATAATCATAGGCATAAGCCTTGTGCTGATAGTGCTCGGCTCGCTAACATTCCTTGCGGGCCTCGACGGCACCATGCAGCGCGTGTCGCTCGGAGCACTAATACTTGCCATGGGAATGCTCGTGGACAACGCCATAGTGATTATCGACGGCATCCTTGTGGGCATAAGAAGCGGGAAGCCGCGCATGGAGGCTCTCACGGCAATCGGACGCCAGACGGCGATGCCGCTGCTCGGAGCCACGCTCATAGCCATCCTCGCATTCTTCCCAATCTTCCTCTCACCTGACACTGCCGGAGTGTATGTGCGCGACCTCTTTATCGTGCTTGCCGTGTCGCTGCTGCTAAGCTGGGTACTCGCGCTAATCCATGTGCCGCTCATGGGAAACCGCTACCTGAAATTCGGCACTGCCAAGAAGAAGAACGGCAAGGAGACCGACATCTACGGCTCTCCATTCTACCGCGTGCTCGAGAGGATGCTACGATTCAGCCTCGCCCACCGCATCACCGTGGTGGCCGTGGTGCTTGGACTGCTCGCCCTCGCAGGATTCGCATTCCAATTCCTCCACAGAGGCTTCTTCCCCGATATGACCTACGATCAGCTCTACATGGAGTACAAGCTGCCTGAGGGCACCAACTCTACGCGCGTGGCAGCCGACCTCGACAGCATACGCCGGTACCTGATGCGCAACGACGACGTTCGCCACGTGACCACATCGATTGGCGGCACTCCCGGACGATACAACCTTGTGCGCAGCATCGCCAATCCCTCGCTGTCCTACGGTGAGCTGATTATCGACTTCACATCGCCCTCCTCGCTCAACAAGAACATCAGGGCTATACAGGACTATGTGACCTCACACTACCCCGACGCCTACGTGAAGCTGAAGAAATACAACCTCATGTTCAAGAAATATCCCATCGAGGCGGTGTTCAGCGGGCCCGACCCCGCCGAGCTGCACCGCCTTGCCGACTCGGCACGCGCCATAATGGAGCAGTGTGCCGACGTCACGCTGATTACGAGCGACTGGGAGCCGAAAGTGCCCGTGCTGAAGGTGAACTACGACCAGAGCGCAGCCCGCATGGTGGGACTCAGCCGCAGCGACGTGAGCATGTCGCTCCTCTCGGCGGCAGGCGGCATACCGATAGGCAATTTCTATGAGGGTATCGACTGCAACACCATCTACCTGAAATGCCTTGCCAAAGCCGGCACTCCGGTAGAGAACCTCGAGAACGCGCAGGTGTTCTCCTCAATGCCCTCATTCGGCATGCTGATGAACAAGGAGACGCTGCTGAAGCTGAAGGCCGGCACCATCTCCAAAGACGAGATTATCGACGGAATGATAGGCTCCACGCCTCTCAAGCAGATCAGCAAGAGCATCGACATCGAGTGGGAGGACCCGGTGGTGGTGCGCCACAACGGTCAGCGCTCGCAGCGTGTGCAGGCATCGCCGCAGCTCGGCCTCGAGACCGAGCAGGTGCGGCAGCAGATTGCCGGACGCATAGAGTCGATAGAGCTGCCCCACGGCTACTCCCTCACCTGGCAGGGCGAGAAGGAGGCGAGCAGCCGCTCGATGAAGTATCTGTTCATGAATCTGCCGCTTGCCGTGATTCTGATGATAGGAATCCTCATTTTGCTGTTCAAGGACTACCGCAAGCCGGCCATCATCCTGCTCAGCATTCCCATGGTGGTCATCGGCGTGATTCTTGCCATGCTGATTACCGGCAAGACGTTTGACTTCGTGGCGATTGTGGGCACGCTCGGACTGATAGGCATGATTGTGAAAAACGGCATAGTGCTCATGGACGAGATATCAATCGAGATGTCGAGCGGAATCGACCCGGTGGAGGCTCTCATCCTTAGCTCGAAAAATCGCCTGCGTCCGGTGATGATGGCCTCGCTCACCACGATTCTCGGCATGATTCCGCTGCTCCCCGACGCTATGTTCGGCTCCATGGCGGCAGCCATCATGGGCGGACTGCTCGTGGGCTCGGTGATGATTCTCATAGTGATTCCGGTGCTCTACGCACTATTTTTCAAACTAAAAGCATCAAAATGACGATGAAAGCAATAATATGTACAGTAGCGATGCTCCTTTGTGCCGGCGCAATGCCGGTAGCGGCTCAGGAGGTGCTCAGCATGGAGCAGTGCCGCACACTGGCGTTACAGAACAACAAGGAGATTATGGCTGCCAAGCGGCAGACTGCCGCCGCCTCATTCACGCGCAAAAGCTATAAGGCGCTGTTCTTCCCCGACTTCTCGCTCTCGGGCACCGGACTCTACCACACCGGCGACGGCACAATGTCGGTCCCCGGAGGCTATCTGCCCACTTTCATCCCGGGAGCAGACGGTAGACCCGGCTTCGACGGCCGCTACGCGCTGTTCCCGGGCATGGACCTCGACTACAAAATAGGATTGGTGTACTCTGCCGGCATACAGCTGAAGCAACCTATCTATCAGGGCGGAAAAATAATCACTGCCAACAAGATTGCCGAGCTTGGCGAGCAGATGTCGCGCTGCAATGAGCGACTCACGGCAGCCGATGTGGTGCTCAACACCGAGAATGCGTATATGATGCTCGTGAAAGCATCAGAGATGCACAAGGTGGCCGTGAGATACAACGGATTGCTGCAAGAATTGATGAAGAATGTGGAGAGCGCGCACCGGCACGGGCTGAAGCCGCAAAACGACGTGCTTAAGGTGCAGGTGAAACTCAACGAGAGCGAATTGTCGCTACGTAAGGCCGAGAACGCCATACGCCTCGCACGGATGAACCTCTGCCACTACATAGGACGACCGCTCACCGACGATATCGCAGTAGCCGACTCGCTGCCGTCGCTCACCGCCTCAGCGGACGAGTCGCTCGACATCACGGCGCGCCCCGAATATGCAATACTCGACAAGAAGGTGGCTATCGCCGAGCAACAAGTGAGGCTGAGCCGCTCGGAGATGCTGCCCAAAGTGGGCGTACAGGCCGGATATTCCTACACACACGGCCTGAAGGTCAACGACAACTATCTTTTCGACAAAGGCGGATTCTCGGTGATGCTCAATGTCACCGTGCCGATATATCACTTCGGCGAGCGCCACAACAAGGTGCGTGCCGCCCGTGAGACACTCGAGCAGACACGCCTCGAGCGCCTTAACCTCAATGAGATGATGACTCTTGAGCTTGCTCAGGCTCTCAACAACCTCGATGAGGCCCGCATGGAGTGCGAAATCGCCGAGCGCTCGTTGCGGCAAGCCGACGAGAACCGACGCCTTAGCGACAGCCAGTACAAGGTGGGACTTGAGACGCTCTCCGACAATCTTGAGGCACAGGCTCTGTGGCAGCAAGCCTATGAGACGCAGGTGTCGTCGCGCTATCAGCTCTATATCACCTATCTTGCCTACCGCAAAGCAGCCGGAAAGCTGCAATAGCACAACAACATGACGACCTGAAATCACACAAATCGCCCCTGCCACACGTCAATACCATGGCAGGGGCGATATATTTTCATGTCATGCCGCAAGGGATTAGCGCACTACCACTTTCAGCACCTTGCTGCCGGCCTTGACGATGTAAAGACCCGGTGCAACGGCAGTGTCGCCGCTTGTGCTGATGATGGCGCCACCGGCGGTGTAGACAGCCACACTGTCGGTGCCCGACACGCTGATAACACCGTCATGAGCCTTGACGCCCACGCCATCTATCTCAACCAACTTGTTGCCACTTATACCCGTGGCAGTAATCTTAGGATTCTTATTGTCGGTAACGTCGACATATAAGTGGAAATCGGTAATCTCCTCGCCCTGACTGATTACAAGGTTGTTGCCTGAGTCGGAGCTGATGATTGGAAGATATTCCTCATTAAGAGCCATCGCAGTGCCATTGGAGCACAGCGCGTTATTCCATGAGCGGTTCTTCGTAATCTTGAACTCTCCGGCGAATGATTCGAGAGCAATCTCATAGTGGCCGTCGGAGACCATAGTCATGTCGCCCGTCTCGAGTTTCCAACCGTTGTAGTCGCCTACAAGCTGATATCCCGGCGTAGCCTCAACGACGCTCTCGGCGGTAGCCGTGAGAGTGGCAACGCCGCCTGTGGTGTTGAGCACGAGCTTGCAGTTTACATATACCGTGGCAGGATCGGCAAAGCACAAGTCCTTACCACTGCCAAGCGAATATGGCACGTTAAGTTCCAGACTCTCACCTGAAGCGTTTTTCTTGAAACTGATGTCCCAAGCATGGTCGGCAAATATACCGAACTCCCCCGAAAGTTCGCCCACCGTAATCTCATAGATGCCCTCGGCGGTCTTTGTAAACTCAGGAGCGCTTCCTATAGCCCAATCATTGAACGAGCCACAGAGGCACCACAACCCCACTTCCACAGCCTTCGGAGTTCCGGTAATGGTGAGATAGTGGTCGCTTCCGTCGACACGTAGCGTGAGCGAGCAATCAGCGTAGGATACCGATGAATTGGTGAAAGAGATGTCGCCACCACCCGGTTTCAACTTGTATTCCACGCCCACGTCGATTGCCGAGCCGTTGGAGGCATATTGCGGTTTGCTCCAATCATGGCCCTTTACCACCTTGAAAGCTCCCACGATTTTGTCGATTTTGTCGATTTTATAGGTTCCGTCAGCCTGCTTCACAAATTCGGGAGCTCCCGCTAAGTCCCAACTATTATACGCACCGACAAATACGTATGGATCCTCGGCCATGGCACCGAAAGAGAACATCGCTACAAGCATTGTAGCCAAAAAAACGTAAAACTTTCTCATAAGCTAATGATTTTAGTTTGTTTTTAGTATATTTAAATTAGGTTTATATCTCTTGACAAAAATATTACAAATCAACAATGAGACAAGAACGGCAAATCTTATTTAACATTATTTTAACACTTTATTATGCCTCGCCAACAAAAAATGCACCTTGCGATAGAAGCTATATGGTTTTTGTTTACTACCTTTGCGGTCGGTATAAACAGACTACAATTTTGAATGGTGAAAATAAGCCTGATTACTGCTACACGAAATCAAGCCAGCACTATCGAGGAAACCATAAGGAGCGTTTTTGCCCAGTCTTACACGAACATCGAATACATAATTGTCGATGGCGAGAGCACCGACAATACGAGCGAAATCGTGAGAACGTGGGAACCGAGATTTGGCGGACGGTTAAAATACATTGTTGAGAGCGACAACGGAGTGTTTGAAGCTATCAACAATGGGATAATGGCAGCCACAGGCGACATCATCGGTCTGATTCACGCCGACGACAGGCTCACCGGCACCTCGGTGCTCACCACTGTGGCCGAGGCTTTTGAGAGCAATAGCGTCGACTTGGTGTACGGCGACGTCCATTTTGTAGAGAGCGACAATGCCGACAAGGTGCTGCGCTACTACTCGGGAGAGCACTTCGAGCGATGGATGCTGCGCTACGGGTTCGCACCCCCACATCCGGCGATGTACTGCCGGCGGGAGGTATTCGACCGATGCGGGCTCTACCGCGAGAACTACAAGGTGGCGGCCGACTTTGAGATGTTTGTCCGGCTGCTGTGGATTCCGAGGGTGAGATACATGTATCTGCCACTCGACATGGTGGCAATGCGCACCGGAGGAATCAGCACACGATGGGGCAACAGGCTTTTGCTCAACACCTTCGAGAAGCACAAGGCACTGCGCGAGAATGGCATCAGGACCTCATTCCTGCTTTTGCCGCTCAGGTATGTGCTGAATATGCGTCACTACTTCCACAAGACGAGGAATCGGGTGGAGAATCGTTACGACAGCGAACTAATAATAAAATATGAATCGGTTGAATGACTTTTTTGTGGCATTGTGGCAGTCGCTGCTCAGCATCGTGAAGATTATACTGATGTCGAGGCGGCCTACCGGATTGCCGCATGCCGTAGAAAGCATCGACGCCGGCGAGATAGTGATTCTCGGCAACGGGCCATCACTCAACGACACCATAGCCGACTCAATGCCTTTCCTGCGCTCACACTGCCTCCTCGCAGTGAACTTCGCAGCCTGCGCCGAGCAGTTCGCAATGCTGAAGCCGCGATATTACGTGCTCGCCGACCCGCACTTCTTCAATTCCACCTCACAGCCCAATGTCGAGAGGCTGTGGCGCGTGCTCAATGGCGAGGTGGACTGGGAGATGACGCTGCTCGTGCCCCACAAATTCCGCAAAACCATAGCCGCGAAAGGGCTCATTGCCGCCGACAGCAGGCTGAAAGTGGCTTACTACAACACCACGCCGATAGAGGGCTTCGAATGGCTCGAGAATCTCGCATTCTCGGCGCGTCTCGGCATGCCGCGCCCTCGCAACGTGCTAATTCCGTCGATAATGCTCGCCCTCGGCATGGGCTACACGACAATATACCTCGCCGGAGCCGACCATTCCTGGACGCGGACGCTCTCGGTCGACGACGACAACAACGTGGTATCGATACAGCCACACTTCTACAAGGACGACGAGCGCGAGGTGAGGCGGGTGAACACCGAGTATATGCACCATCCGCTGCACACCATCATGTACAGCTTCTATGTGGCGTTCCGCTCCTATTTCATCATCGCGCGCTACGCACGCCACATCGGCGCCGAGATTCTCAACATCACTCCCGGCAGCTTCATCGACGCCTTCCCGCGCCGCAAGGTGTGATTTTCATCACCTCAATATTTTTTATATCGGCTTTTTTCGTAGGTTAAAGGGCTGCCTTTTTCGTAGGTTAAAGAGATGAGTAGGTCACCATGTCGCGGGTGATTTCGGCAAGCGAGCGGGCTCCGCACATCTGCATGGTGTCCTCGAGCTCGGCGGCAAGACGCTCTATATAGCATCTCACGCCCTCCTCGGCTCCGCCAAACGCAGCCACCACAAACGGCCGGCATATAAGCACGCCGTCGGCACCAAGTGCAATGGCCTTGAAAATGTCGACACCCGAGCGTATTCCCCCATCGACGAGCACCCGGCAACGACCGTCGACGGCCCGTGCTATCGGCTCGAGCACCTCGGCAGTGGCCGGACACTGGTCGAGAACGCGCCCTCCATGATTCGACACCACGATGGCGCTTGCCCCGGCCTCTATGGCCTTCTCGGCGCCACGCACCGTCATTATTCCCTTCACGATAAATGGCTTGCCTATTTCGGCTATAATATCGCGAAGCTCATCCACCGACTTGCAGCCCGCCGGCGGATTGCTGTTGCGAAGAAACGGCAGTCCGGCAGCATCCACATCCATAGCCACCGCAAAGGCTCCGCTATCCTTTACGAAAGCAGCCTTGGCGCGTATCGTGTCGATGTCCCACGGCTTGATTGTGGGGATTCCCACGCCACCATTGCGGCTAATGGCATCGCAAGCCCACGTCATCACCTCAGGCACCACGCCGTCGCCCGTGAAAGCCGCTATGCCGGCCTCGGCGCAAGCACGCACCATTATGTTGTTGTATTGGCAATCATCGTAGCGCTCACCACAATGAATGTTGACGGCTCCCACCGGAGCGGCGAAAAACGGATATCTGAATCTACGCCCGAGCAACATCGCCGACGTGTCGACAGGCCCAGGCTCAACGATGGTGTCCATATTCACGCGCCAGTGCCTCCACGCGTCGTAGTTGCGCACCGCATTGTCGCCCACGCCCTTTGCTCCCGGACCGGGAATCATATTCCTGCACGCACGGCCGTTGCACACGTCGCACGCACGGCATAGCTTCCCTCCCATTGCCACACGTGCCTCCCTCAGCAATTCAGAGTATTCCATATCGCATCATCCACAATGTTATGTATCGGAAATCGGCAGTTATTTTTTCTTGGCCTCACGCACGAGGTAGACCGCCGTGGGGAAGTGGTCGCTATATCCGTTGAGGAACGCTCCGCCCGAATAGGTGCGGTGCGGATACCCGGCATAGTTTCCCTCCTGAGTCTTCAGGAAATCCCAGTTGAGCACCTCGCTACGCAGGAATGTGAGCCTCGAGCGGTCGCCGAGAAAATATTTCGACACCATAATCTGGTCGAAAAGATTCCATTGTCCGCGATAGGCGAGCGTGCCTATGCCCTTGTCGAGAATCGCCCACCAGGGATTAAAGAACTCGTTGTCGGCCTTCACTTCCTCCTTCTTCTTGCGGCCGCCCATCACCACCGCGCAGCTGCGGTCCTGCGGGTCGTCGTTGAGGTCGCCCATCACCACTATGCCCTGATTGGGGTCATCGGCAAGCAGCGAGTCCACCGTCTGCTTCACTCGTGCCGCAGCGGCCTCACGCAGATAGCTCGAACGCTCCTGCCCGCCAAGACGCGACGGCCAGTGGTTCACTATCACGCTCACCTTCTCGCCGGCGAGTAATCCGGTCACGCACATCTGGTCGCGTGTGCGGAAACCGGGCTGATCGGGAATAGTGAGGCGCGCGTTGGTCACGTTGAGCACCCTGAAGAAACGCGGGTTGTAGAGCAAACCCACGTCCACGCCACGGCGGTCGGGAGAGTCGTGATGCACAATCTGCAAATGCCACTTGCGCAGCTGCTCGTCCTTCACGAGATCTTGAAGCACGGTGATATTCTCTATCTCCGACACTCCGATGAACGCCGGTCCCATAGGAGTTGCGTCGCTCGTCATGTGGCTTATGGCATAGGCCATGTTATGAATCTTCGACCAGTATTTCGCGCCGTCCCACTGTCGGGCACCGCCGGGCGAGAACTCCTGATCGTATTTTCCATTGTTATTGATAGTGTCGAAAAGATTCTCAAGATTATAGAAGCACACACTGAACACTTGATATTGCTTCGTCTGGCACGTAGCGGCAAAAGCCAGCACCCATAGTGCCATAAAAATTGTAATAGTTCTCCTCATATTTGTCATTAATGGTACTTGTTTCAAGCAAAGTTGATTTTACGGCTCAAATATAGCCCTTTTCTTTGAAATATCGGTAACCTGCACATCAAAAAATCACTTTTTCGCCTTTTCATGGGCATTTGAGCAAAAAAAACATTACCTTTGGTGACGGATATCGCCATCGAAGGCGGTCCATGCCTGTAATCAGGCAAGAAGTTGTGTCATTAACCGCCCTGAGCGGGCTATAATTATCGTGCTTTTGGAAAGGAAAAAACCACTTGCAATTGGAATGCTGTCGGCTCTCGTTGCGACGGCCTCAGTGGCTTTCTGCTGCTGCGGCACGCAAGGAGGAACGCAACTCGTGGCATCGCTCACGGTGGCATATACCGCCGCGCGAGCCTTGATGCTGCGGCTCCACACCGGCTCGGCCGCTGCCGAGTGGATTCTCCTCGCCACCGCCACCCTGATGTCGATCGGCGTCACGCTCAACGTGTGGGAATACACATCGGTGACGGGCGGCACTCTTGCCAATCCGGTGCTCGTCAACGACGACTCGTCACGCTACTTCAACATTGCCTGTGAGCTCTACTCGGGCACCGAAGTAAGCTACAAGTATTTCATTCCCGGCCTGCCGCTCGTCACGGCAGCACTGTGGGCTCTGTTGGGGAAAAGCATAGTCTATCCGCTTGCCATGAACGTGATGCTCACTCTTGTGGCCGTGGTGCTGAGCGGATACCTGTCGGTGCTTCTGCTCGCTCCCGCATCGCCGGGCAAGCACGCCACAAGACTTGGCAGCAGCGTCATTGCGGCACTCGGCATGGGTCTCACAGCCGCCGTGTGCCATTTTATCGGGCAGGGAATGGTGCTGCTCAAGGAGCCTATGCTCTATGTGGGACTGACGCTTACCGCAATCGTGATGGCACGCCTCTACATCGGCCGCCGCATGACGCGCGGCGCATGGGCGGTCTTCACCGCCGGATGCATAGTCATTGCCTCCGTGCGCTCGCAGATGTTCTTTTTCATCGCCTTGCTCCTACCGATGATGCTCGTGCGCCACGGCATCACCTTGCGGCGCGCGGCCGTGGCTCTCGGGATGACGGCCATCATGGCTGTGTGCCATATCGGCGTGTCGGAAATATCTCATTTCGGATTCATGGAGCAGCAAGCCACCGCACAATCATCCGACATTATGCAGAAGGAATATCTCAACGATACCCGCCATGAAGGCTACAAGCAGATAATAGGCGACTACTACGAGCACTCGCCGGCTGTGCGCGCCGCCATGCTGCCACTGACCGCCGCGGTGCAGTTCGCCGTGCCTTTCCCGTGGAACTACAAGCGCGACTGCGAGTTTGGCTACTCACAGTTGTGGGACCACATCGCCTATCCATGGTATGCCGTGGGCGGAATCATTCTTTTCTACTACACGCTGCTGTGGTGGCGACGTCGCACCCGGCTGCGTATATGGGCGCTGTGGTGCCTGCTCTGCTGGCTCATACCGGCCTATCTCTATGCCGGCTCAGTGTCGCGATATGTGATGCCATTAGTGCCGCTTGCCGTGCCGCTCGCCATCCATGCAGTCGACGGACTCGTTCAGCGGCGCCATCAGCGGCAGTTCAGGCTCTTTGGCATCATCTACGTAGCAGGCATGGCAACCATGCTCACCGCATGTTATTTTATCCAACAAAATTGAGTAAAAAAGGGCAAATATGGTGAATTTGTCGACTTATTTGGAGATAAAAATCAAATAATCGATTTACAAATTGTGGCAAATGCAGATTTATTACTATTTTTGCAACTCAATCAAAAAGAATGGTTACAATTAGCGACATTCAAAACAATATTTCCAAAGAGCTCTCCGACCTGAACTCAATCATCGTAGAGACACTGAGAAGCTCAAGCCCGCTTATGCAACAGGTGGTGCACAACTTCCTGCAAGTAAAGGGCAAGCAGATACGTCCGATTCTCGTGATTCTGAGTGGAAAGTTTTTCGGTGAGTGCACCGACAGGGTGCTGTATGCCGGTGCGGCAATAGAATTGCTGCACAACGCATCGCTCATTCACGACGACGTGATCGACGAGTCGCGCGAGCGCCGCGGGCACCCCACCATCAACCGCGTGTGGGACAACCACATAGCCGTGCTCGTGGGCGACTTCTTCGTGAGCGGGGCACTGCACTGCGCCGAGTACACCGGCGACCTGCGCATAATCACCGCTATGTCGAAGCTCGGCAGGGCATTGTCGCTCGGCGAGATAGAGCAAATCGACAACGCGCGCACCCGCAGCGTCGACGAGGACACTTATATCAGCATAATCCGCAAAAAGACGGCGTCGCTCTTCCGCTGCTGCGTGGAAGTGGGCGGCTATGCCGCCAATGCCCCCGAGGGCGACCTGCGGAACCTCATGGAGTATGCCGAGGTTCTCGGCACATGCTTCCAGATTAAGGATGATATTTTCGACTACTTCGACAACAAGGAGGTGGGAAAGCCCACCGGCAACGACCTGCGAGAGGGCAAGATGACGCTGCCGCTAATCTACGCGCTATCAAAGACCGACGCACCGCGCCACAAGGAGATGCTTGAGCTTAGCCACAAGAGGCAGCTCTCCACCGACGACATCGCCACACTCATCGACTATGCCAAGGAGCAAGGCGGAATAGAATATGCCTACGCCACCATGGAAAGGCTTAAAGCCGATGCCGACAAAATCATCGCACAGTATCCGCCAAGCGAGTCGACAGAGTCGTTCCGACAGATTTTCAACTACATAATAGCACGCAGCAAGTGAGGCTGCCCGCGACGCCATGCTGAAGCCATTTCTCAACGAGGGCATAATTGAGGCAGGATGCGACGAGGCCGGACGCGGATGCCTTGCGGGTCCGGTGACTGCCGCCGCCGTGATTCTTCCACCCGATTTCAGCAATGAGCTCCTCAACGACTCCAAGCAGCTCACCGAGCATCAGCGCGACATCCTGCGCCCCATCATTGAGAGCGAGGCCATTGCCTGGGGCGTGGCTTTCGTCTCACCGCAGGAAATCGACGAAATCAATATTCTAAAGGCCTCATTCCTTGCCATGCACCGAGCCATCGACAGCCTGACGGTGCGTCCCGAGGCCTTGCTTATCGACGGCAACCGCTTCATCCCCTACGGCGATATTCCACACACCTGCATCGTCAAGGGCGACGGAAAAATGATGAGCATCGCCGCTGCTTCGATTCTCGCCAAGACACACCGCGACGAGTATATGCGCCGCATTGCCACTGAATATCCGCAATATGGATGGGAGGGCAACAAAGGCTATCCCACACCCGCCCATCGAGCCGCAATAGCGCAATATGGCGCCACGCCCCACCACCGGGCCACATTCCGGCTCCTCGACCCGCAGCTGTCGCTTTTCTGACACCTTTCAGATTTACACCACGCCAACCGCAGCAACCACCCGCTGCGGGATGTTCCTTTTATCATCGATTGTGGCATTATTCTCCTATCACACCATTAGCATTGCCGTTTGGGTTAATTCTATGGAAATTAGGAACATTCGAGTGTGAATTTTAATTGCCACCTTTGAACAGATTTTGTTATTCAGTGTTTAAATAATGCACACGGGTGTATTTATTTATGTAAAATGCACTATATGAGAAACATCTTTGAATACTATCGAAAGCATGGCAATAGACTCGCTCTATTGTGTATTCTGCTAATGTCCGGTATAGGAAAGGCTCATGCGGAATGGCAGAAGGATATAAGCAATGAGGCTGCCGACACTTGCGGCGTGATGCCGATGGTGAAGGCAGCTTCACTTTATCTGCCCACCAAGCCTCAGGCTCCCAAAGTGGACCATGAGCTGATAGAACGCATCGGCGTCACCGACAATCGCCGACGCCGCAACGTCAGTCTCTATGACCTGCCCTACTCCTGCACGGCCAATTTCCCCGACTATAAAAGGCTCGCCATCAACTCGGTGGTACTTTGTGGAGCAGGTTTTGCGGCTCTCGGCGTGCTTCAGGCCCTGCCCGAGGACGCCACGGCGTGGAACAAGGAGCGAATCACCTCCATCCCTTTCTGGGAGCGATGGTCGACGCACGTCAGAAAAGGACCCGTGTGGGACAACGACAACTTTGTGTTCAACTACATCCTGCATCCCTACGGCGGCGCAGCCTACTACATGAGCGCGCGCAGCTCGGGATGCAACATCCTGTATTCAGCCCTCTACTCGGCCGCCGTGTCAACAATCTTCTGGGAATATGGAATCGAGGCGTTCATGGAGATTCCATCGATTCAGGACCTCTTTATCACGCCATTTGCCGGTGCGATAATCGGCGAGAGCTTCTACGTGCTGAAGCGGCACATCGTGTCGCACGGATACACCCTTTTCGGCTCACAAGTGCTCGGCAACATCATGGCATTTCTTATCGACCCGGTGAATGAGGTGATTGGCATATTCGCCGGCAACCCGTGTAGGAAAGGGGCGAAGCTCAAGGACAACAAAGGGAAGCAATTGAGCTGCTTCCCCAATATCGCCACGTCGGCCTGCGGCACAACCGTAGGACTCTCCATGAGCATCACATTTTAAGACCGGCTGCGCCTATCGTTATTCCCAAGCTACTCACTGAATCAAAATTCTCGGTCACGCCCTTTACGAGCATTCTTGCCTTCTCCACATTGTCGGTATAAATCTTTGACATAATCTTTTGCTTTTTATTGTTAATGGATTTTTCAATCCAAAGATACATAAAAAAGAGATTTTTTACGTACCTTTGGCAATCGAAATGCCTCGATGGCTTTTTAAGTTGTGTCAATAAGAGTTTTCCACATCAACACCTACTTCTCGGCGGGTGGCACCGCACGGGTGGTCAATGGAATTTGCGGCGCCCTGCTCCGCAATGGCGACGCGTGCGAGATTGCGGCCGCACGAGGCGACACGCACTTCACCGAGCTGTCGTATCGGATATGTTCCCCACGCTCGGTGCTTTTCAACGCCGCGATAGCCCGGATTGCCGACTGCGACGGCTTCATGTCTCCCGGCTCCACACGGCGGCTGATACGCCGCATTGAGGCGTTCGACCCCGACGTGATACACCTGCACAACCTGCACGGCTACTACATCCACTCGGGAGTGCTTTTCGACTATCTGCGACATTGTCGGCGGCGCATAGTGTGGACTCTTCACGACTGCTGGCCCACGACGGGACATTGCTCCTGCTTCACCGCCACCGGTTGCCGGGAGTGGGATAATGGATGCCGCAAATGCCCCTTTCCGCACGAGTATCCCAAATGCGTGCTCGGCGCGCACTCGGCACGCAACATCGAGCTGAAGAGGCGCACATTCACGGAAATCGAGAATCTCACCATCGCCGTGTCGTCGCAGTGGCTCGCAGGCATCGTGAGGCGCTCTTTCCTAAGCGGATACCCAATAGAGATTATTCCCAACGGTGTCGACATCCACAACTTCCGCCCCGTGGACAGCGACATAAGGCTTCGCTACGGATTGCAGGATAAAACCGTGCTCCTCGGCGTGGCAAGCACATGGATTGGGCGCAAGGGGCTCGACGAATTCGTGTCACTTGCCCACCGCCTTGGCGACGGCTATGCCATAGTCATGGCAGGAGTCGACGAGAAGCTGCGCCGACGTCTGCCTGAAAGAATCATATCACTGCCCGTGATTGCCGATGTGGACCGTCTTGCCGCGCTATATTCGGCTGCCGATTTGGTGCTGAACGTCTCGCATGAGGAGAGTTTCGGACTCGTCACCATCGAGGCTCTCGCCTGCGGCACACCGGTAGTGGTCTACGACACCACAGCCTGCCCCGAGCCATTGTCGGCCACCCCATCCGGTACCGTCGGCGACAGCGCGGCCGACACTCCGCTCCATGGCATAGCCGGGTTCAGAGCCACGCCATGCGGCATAATCGTAGAGAAAGAAGCCGGAACCGACGGTCTCGTGGCAGCCATCGAGTCACGGCAATGGAGCCGTGCCACTTCAGGGCGATGCCGCCGTCAGGCCGCCCTCTACGAAGCCTCAGCGCAATATTCACGCTACTTAGCCCTCTACCACCCCCGTAGCGCAAATCCGTGAAATTTTTCTTTTATGGGCGTCTTCTTTGTGTATGTGACGCAAAATTCGTATATTTGCGTTGAATATTACGCTCCTACGGGTTTCCACCCGAAGGACTTGCTTCTATAACACGACAATTATGGAGAACAACAACGATAACAAAACCATACACGAGGGCGTGAGGCCCGATGTACTCAACTACGACGACATCCGCAAGATGGCGCCATTCTTCGACGGCAAGGAGCGATTGGTGAACATGCTGTTCAAGCTGCTTTCCATCGACAAGGTGAACATGCTGCACAGCCGCAACTGCGCCACTCCCGGAGCACCATTTGTGGCAGGACTGCTGCGCGACCTCGACATAAAGCTGCGTATCGACAATGAGAAACAGCTCGACAATCTGCCCGAAGGGGCATTCATCACCGTGTCGAACCACACTTTCGGCGCCCTCGACGGCATAATTCTCATACATCTGCTCGCATCGCGCCGCCCCGAGTTCAAGGTGATGGTGAACATGGTGCTCAACTACATCTCGGCAATGCGCCCCAATTTCATTGCCGTCGACGCCCTTGCCTCCGACGACCCTGCAAAGCGAGCCGTGTCGACAAAGGGAATCCGAGAGGCTATGATGCAGGTGCGCGACGGCAAGCCGCTGGGATTCTTCCCCGCAGGAGCAGTGTCGAAGCTGAACCGACATGGAGAGCTTGAAGACCGCGAGTGGCAGCCGAGCATAATACGCCTCATAAAGCAGCTCAAGGTGCCCGTAGTGCCAATCTACTTCCACGGCAGCAACAGTTGGTGGTTCAACCTTCTTGGCCTGATAAGCTGGCAGCTGCGCACACTTCGGCTTCCAGCCGAGGTGTTCCGCAAGAAAGGCGCCACATTCCACGTGTCGGTGGGCGACATAATATCTCCCGAGGAGCTCGCCAAGCATGAATCGATTGACGACCTTGGCAAATTCCTCAAAGAAAAAACCTACTCTATGCGAAAATGGAAATGATCTCTAACATATCACCCGAAATACTGTCGGCGAAGCAAAACTACTCGATAGTGGGCAATTCGCCCGACCTTATCAATGCCATAGGCCGAGCATTGCAGTCGGCAAAGACCGACCTGTCGGTGCTCATTATCGGTGAGAGTGGCTCGGGAAAGGAGTTTTTCCCGAAGATTATCCACAACAACAGTGCCCGCAAGCACAGCAACAAATATATAGCCGTGAACTGCGGCGCCATTCCCGAGGGAACCATCGACTCCGAGCTGTTCGGCCATGAGAAAGGAGCCTTCACCGGCGCCATTTCCGACCGCAAAGGCTACTTTGAGGAGGCCAACGGCGGAACGATATTCCTCGACGAGGTGGCAGAGCTGCCGCTCACCACACAAGCCCGCCTGCTGCGCGTATTGGAGTCGGGCGAATATATCCGTGTGGGCTCCTCCGAGGTTAAAAAGACCAATATCCGCGTGGTGGCCGCCACCAACAAGAATATGCTCCAGGCAGTGAACGAGGGGAAATTCCGCGCCGACCTGTACTACCGCTTGTCGACGATTCTAATCACCATTCCGCCCCTGCGAGAGCGCGGAAACGACATCCTGCTGCTCACCCACAAATTCGCCACCGAATTTGCCGAGCGCTACCGCACCGCTCCGGTGAAATTCGACGACTCGGCCAAGTCGGTGATTCTCAGCTACCGATGGCCGGGCAATGTGCGCCAACTGAAGAACGTGATAGAGCAAGTGGCGCTGTTCGAGGCCGGCAAAACCGTCGACGGCGATACGGTGAGAAAGAAATATCTGCCACAATACAGCACCGAGTACAAGCCCGCCGTGGCATCGACTCCGGCATTCGACTATACGCGCGAGCGGGAGATACTTTTCAAGCTGATTTTCAAGATGCAGAACGAAATCGACGACTTGCGGGCCGAAATAGGCAACATGGGGCATCACGACACCATCCAGCGCCATCACCACGAGCCTATAGCCCCCACACATGAGGTGGAGGGTGAGGAGCATGGAGGCACGAAGGCGCTCGTTAAATTCCCCACGCTGAAGACTCCGGTATTCGATGCCCACGACGTCGACCCCGAGCCGGTAGAGGAGATGACACCCGACACCGAGCCAATGACCCTCGAGGACACCGAGCGCGAGACGATAAAAAGCTCGCTCGAGCGCAACGGCGGCAAGCGAAAGAAGACCGCTCAGGAGCTGAACATCTCCGAGCGCACGCTCTACCGCAAAATCAAGGAGTACGGACTTGAATAGACTATTTAAGAAAAGAACCCAACAGATATACTACCGATGACTCTCACAGCACTCAACAGGATTCGCTCCGTGCGATATAGGCTGACCGCCTTAGCCATAATGGCAATAGTGGCGGCTTTGGCGCCGGTGTCGTGCAGCATCAGCTACAAGATGAACGGCGCGGCCCTCGACTACAGCATCTACAAGACCATCTCCATATCGGAGTTCCCGATTCGCGCGGCATTAGTGTATCCTCCGCTGCAACAGACATTCGAGAACAAGCTAATCGACATGGTGACGCGCCAGACACGCCTTCGCGTGCTCGACTCAAGCGACACCGACCTGAGGCTGGAGGGCGAGATAACAGGCTACAACCTATCGCCACAGGCCGTCAACGAGAACGCATACGCCTCGCAGACGCGCCTCACCATAAGCGTGAGAGTGAAGTTTATCAACAGCAAGGACCCGAGTCAGGACCTCGACCAGTCGTTCTCGGCCTACCGCGACTTCTCAAGCGACCAACTTCTGACCGACGTGCAAGACGAGCTATGCTCGCAAATCAGCGACGAGCTGTCGAACCTCATCTTCAACGCTACATTAGGCAACTGGTAATGGATATTGACAACGACATACGACAACTACTCGCCACACCCGACGCTCCGGTGACGCGCGAATGGCTCGACGAGGCGAGCCGGGAGTATCCGTTCTTCCCGCTCCCGTGGCTGCTGTATCTGCAACGCAACCGCGGCAATATCGACGCCGAGACACACCGGTCGATGCTGGCACGCCTTGCGGTGATGTCGCCCGACCGCGTGGCGCTATTCGATGCCGTGGGTGAGGATGCCGCGCGTTTTGCCAACTTCTATCCACAGGAGGAGAAACCCTCCACACCTGACACCGACACCACTATCACATCATTCCTCGACCGCTTCGGCAACAACGACGAGAAGGAGATTGAGGTGCTCAACCAGATTATCTTCAACCCTACCCCCGACTACTCCACAATCCTCGCCGCCGAGGAGGAGCGCAGCGTGCCTGCCGAGGAGGAAATCACCGGCAGCGGCGTCAGCCCCACCGATGCGCTTATCAACCGGTTTATCGCGCAGTCGAAGGAGAAAATGGGGCATTTTCCCACCACCGTGGTCGAGAATCCGGTGTCGGCAGTCGCCGAGCCCGAAGTACTCCCGTCAGACCCGATTCAGAGGCCCGAAACCTCCGACGACTCCACTTTCAGCGAGAGTTTGGCAAAAATTTACATAAAACAGGGCAAATATGCTAAGGCTTTGGAAATTATTAAAAACATAAGTTTGAAATTTCCAGAAAAAAGTATTTACTTTGCAGACCAAATCCGTTTCTTGAAGAAATTGATTATAAACGAGCAAATAAAAAACAAAAAATAGAATATGTACGCATTACTTACAATTTTGATTTTATTGGCATCAGTCCTCTTGATTGGTGTAGTTCTTATCCAGAAATCCAAGGGTGGCGGTCTTGCCTCCAACTTCGCAAGCTCGAACCAAATCATGGGAGTACGCAAGACAACCGACTTCGTAGAGAAAGCCACATGGACACTCGCAATCGTGGTGTGCGTGTTGAGCATCCTCACTGCATTCGTAGCACCCCGCGACCTCGTTCAGGGCGGCTCACGCGTGAGCAACGCACCCAAGCAGGAGCAGAAGTCCACTCCGTTTGCCACTCAGAAGCAAGCTCCGGCCACTCCGGCTACTCCGGCACCTGCCGAGCCTGCAAAATAAGGACAGGAAATCGACTGCGATAAACGATACGTAAGCGGTTTGGCCCATGCCATTCCGCTTTTCGTGCATATACCATCCCATTCCACGCATAATACCGAAACAGGCAGAAACCCGCCCGACTTATGCCTTGATTGAGGCACTGCCGCCGTCCACCACACTAACCGGAAAAGCAATGACGGAGCCGGGGAGAAGCATTGGCGCAATGGGGAAAAATATTGGCAAAAAGCATTGGCGCGACGTCCCCACAATGTGAATGGGAGGCGTTGCGCCAATTGCTCTATGCTACGAGGCTTAGGCGGCCACATCAGGGCCTGAGCCCCGGATTAGTCGATAATATCAAAGCCTGTGTACTTGCGGAGCACCTGCGGAATGTGTATTCCCTCGGGGGTCTGGTTGTTCTCAAGCAGTGCAGCAAGAATACGCGGCAGCGCAAGAGCCGAGCCGTTCAGCGTGTGGCACAAATGTGTCTTCTTGTCCTCGCCACGATAGCGGCACTTCAGTCGGTTGGCCTGATAAGTGTCGAAATTCGACACCGAGCTAACCTCCAGCCAGCGATGCTGAGCCTCGCTATACACCTCGAAATCATAGCACAGCGCAGCCGTGAAGCTCATGTCGCCGCCGCAGAGGCGCAACACTCGATAAGGCAGCTCGAGTTTCTTCAGCAATCCCTCAACGTGCTCAAGCATCTCCTTGTGCGACTGATCGCTATGCTCGGGGGTGTCGATGCGCACGATCTCGATTTTCGAGAACTCATGCAGGCGGTTCAAGCCGCGCACGTCCTTGCCGTAGCTGCCTGCCTCACGACGAAAACACTCGGTGTAGGCGCAATTCTTGATAGGCAGCTGCTTCTCGTCGAGAATCACGTCACGGTAGATGTTGGTCACAGGCACCTCAGCAGTAGGAATAAGATAAAGATTGTCGAGACCGCAGTGATACATCTGTCCCTCCTTGTCGGGGAGCTGACCCGTTCCGTAGCCCGAAGCCTCGTTTACCACCGTAGGCGGCATTATCTCGGTGTATCCCGCCTCCGACGCCTCGTCGAGGAAGAACTGAATGAGCGCACGCTGCAAGCGGGCACCCTTGCCGATGTAGACGGGGAAGCCCGCACCGGTGATTTTCACACCAAGGTCGAAATCAATGAGGTTATATTTCTTCGCAAGCTCCCAATGTGGCACCTTAGCCTCATCGTTCACGGCATCGTGCTTCCACTCAGCCACGGTAGCCACCTCGTCGCTCAGGTTGCTCTTCACCACGAGGTTGTCGCCTGCGGCAGCGCCCTCGGGCACAATGTCGTAGGGAATATTTGGCACGGTGAGCAGTATGCCGCGAATCTCGTCGTCGGCAGCCTTCACGCGATCTTCGATAGTCTTGTTGTTCTCCTTCAGGGCAGCCACCTCGGCTTTCACCTTCTCAGCCTCCTCTCTCTTGCCCTCTTTCATAAAGCCGCCAATCTGCGCGGCCATCTTGTTGAGCTGGGCAGCCTGATTGTCGCGCAACGTCTGTGCGGCACGGCGCTCCTTGTCCAACTCCAGAACACGATTGATAGCATCGCGACCATCGAAATGCTTCACTGCAAGTCGCTTGATTACTTCCTCCGGGTTCTCCTTGATTAACGCTAATGTTAACATTATCAGTATCTGTGTTTATAAAATTATTTTTTAGTTGAAATTATGCAAGCAACTGCCTGACTTTAGCCGAGATGGCTCCGCCCTCGGCCTTTCCGGCGAGTTGCTTCGAGGCAACGCCCATCACCTTTCCCATCTCCTTCATGCTTGTGGCGCCCACCTGCTCTATTATCTGCTTCACGGCGGCAGTTAGCTCCTCGTCGGTGAGCTGCTTGGGCAGATATTCCTCAATGACAGCCACCTCGGCAAGCTCGCCCTGTGCGAGGTCGTCGCGGTTCTGCGCAGCGTAGATAGCGGCGCTCTCCTTGCGCTGCTTCACCATTTTGGCGAGAATCTTAGTAGCAGCCTCGTCGGTGAGCTCTCCATCGGCACCCTTCGCAGTCTTTGCCTCCAAAAATTCCTTCTTCACTCCGCGCAAAGCCTCAAGACGCGCATGGTCGCGCGCCAGCATGGCTTTCTTGATATCGTTGTTGACTGTTTCAAATAGACTCATAATTATATTCTCCTATAAATTTTCTGCAAAATTACAACAAATTATTCAAAAGCAGCCCCCTTTGCCATTCAAAAACAAACGTTTAGAACACGATTTTTGAATTCGACGATTTAGTGCGGCTGCCGTCCGACGAAATTATCGTAGGAATCGACGTCGGAGTGGCCACAGGCTTCTTTCCAATCGACTTTGTGTCGCGGTGCAGTGTAGGGTTCTTCTCAATCTCCTGAATCACGGCATCGTCGTCGAACTCGTCGGGGGTCAGCACCTTGTAGCGCGCACGGGCACGTATCTGCTCCGTCTGGCTCACCTTTTCCTGGCCGTAGATGTCCTCCAGCCTCTCACGCCCGTCGTGAGCAGGCTCGTCGATTATGCTTGCAGCCGATTTCCGCTCCGTCTTTCCGCTCGAGTGCGGACTCTCGTTGCGCAGCGTCACGTCGAATCCGGCGGCAAGAATCGTCACTTTTATCTTCTCGCCGAGAGTCTCGTCGAAAGCCACACCCCATATCACGTCGACCTCGGGTGCGAAATTGCTCATAAACTCGTGCATCTCCTTCATCTCGTCCATCACAAACGCCTGCTTGGCATTGCGCGAGAAGTATATGTTAACCAAAATACGCTTCGAGCCATATACGTCGCGGTTCTTCAGCAGCGGCGAGTTGAGCGCATCCTCGATTGCCCTCGTCACTCGGCGCTCACCCTCGCCATATCCCGAGCTGATCACCGCCACACCGCCATTGCGCAGCGTGGTGTTCACGTCGTTGAAGTCGAGGTTTATACGGCCCTCGCTCGTGATAAGCTCTGATATGCTCCGGGCGGCAATCGACAAGGTGTCGTCGGCCTTTCCGAAGGCGTTCAGGAAATTGAGCTCGCTGTATATCTCGGTGAGCCGCTCATTGTTGATCACCATGAGCGCGTCCACATATTTCTTCATCTCGTCGGCGCCGTCGAGGGCTTTCAGAATCTTCTTCTCCCCCTCAAAGAAGAACGGAATCGTGACGATGCCAATCGTCAGCACGCCCTTCTCCTTTGCTATGCGCGCCACCACGGGAGCGGCACCCGTTCCCGTGCCTCCGCCCATTCCGGCGGTAATGAACACCATGCGCGTGTCGTCGTCGAAAAGTGCCGCAATCTCCTCGGCGCTCTCCTCGGCAGCCTCACGAGCCACCTCCGGGCGGTTTCCGGCACCCAATCCGTGGGTAGTGTTAGGGCCTATGAGCACCTTTTTTGGCACCGGAGAGCCATAGAGCGCCTGGCGGTCGGTGTTGCACACCACAAACGACACTCCCTTGATGTCCTGCTCATACATGTGGTTGATGGCATTGTTGCCGCCACCACCCACACCTATCACCTTGATGATAGTGGGCATATCCTTGTCCATATTCACAAACTGCGGATTGCTGTTTATGTCATTTATATTGTCGTATTCCATAATCGTCAATAATTATCGGTTTTTTCTTCATCTTCAGAGAAATTGTCGTTAGGGTCGTCGGAGGTGTCCTGAAAGATATTCACTATCTTGTTCCTCATTGAGCCGAGCAGCGAGCCGAGCGGCCCGGGCTTCTTGGGCGATGTCTCCTCGGCGGTTTCCTTAGCTTCCTCCCTCACTGTCACCGGAGGCTCCACCGGACGCTCCACCGGGGTGTACACGCAATTCTCGGCGGGTCCTATGAGCTCGGCAGCCGTAGCGGCAAGCGCCACCGACTGGATGAACTCCATGTTCTCGGCATCGTGAGTGAGAATGTTCACGAATGGGCAATGCTGACCCTTCACCACCTTCAGTTTCAGCGATTTCTCGATAAATGAGCTGAATCCGTTCAGGCGCGAGCCGCCGCCAATCAGCGTGACGCCGGCAGCAAGGCTCTCGGCAGTCATCCCGGCATAGTTAATCTGCTCGGCGATGTTGGCGCAAATCTCGCCCACACGCGCCACCACATAGTTAGACACATCGGTCACTTTCACGCCATCGATTACAGGCTCATTCTTCACCTCGAGCTCCAAAGAGTTCACGGTGCGCTTCAGGTCCTCGGCCTTCGACTCGATAATATTCATATTGGTGATATCGAGCGTTATCAGGCGGCTGCCAAGGGGCAGAGTGGCAATATAGCGCAACGAGTCGTTCTTGTAGATCGACACCGTGGTGGTCTCGGCGCCGAAGTCGACGAGCATGCATCCGAGCTGACGCTCATCATTGGTTAGAATCTTGTCGGCCACGGCAAGCGGCGTGATGATATATCCATGCACCTTGATGGAGTCGAACACGCGCTTCAGGTTGGTGTGCAGCATCGACTTCGCTACAATGAGGTTCATCTTGGCCTTGATTCTCGAGCTGTATGAGCCAATCGGCGTGCGCGTCTCCTGACTGCCGTCGAGCTCATAGATTCCCGGCACCACCTCCAAGATGTCGCCGTCGACCTTCATCTCGCGGCACCGTCCTATAAGTTTGTTGATGATATCCTCACTGATAAGCTGATTAGGGTCGAGCTCCACGTCAAGCTCCACGGGGATGTGGTGCAGCGAGCGACCTGCCACTCCCACATACACGCCCTTTATCCTACTCGGGCTGATATGCGCCTCAAGCCGCTTGATGATGTTCTGTACATGCTGCTTCGCCTCCTCCACGTTCTGCACGAAGCCTCGGCGCACACAGTCGGAAGAAATGTTGTCGGACTCGATAGCCACCACGCTCACGCTGCCGTTGGGGCTTTTCTCCGCCACCACACCAACAATCTTCGAGCTGCAAATCTCAATCGTTACTATATATTGTTTACTCTCCATAAAGCAGAATATAATTATTTGTTGTCAATTTTGTCTACGTCTTTCCATCTCAGCCTTTATCTCGTCCATCTGTATTGACGCCACGTCGGGGGCCTGATCGTCCTCCTCGGGGTCATACTCCACCTCGGGAGCGGCGTCCTTGCCGCGCAGAGTGGCTACCACCTGATGGTCCCACTTCAGCGAAATCTCGCTGTAGGTGCCCCATCCCTTCACCGGCATCACCTCCTTGTAGAAAAGCATCAGCTTGGCGAATTTCGACTTGAATCCCGTGCCGTCGCCCATATTCACAATATGTCCGACAATCGACGGCACGAAGCATATATTGCAGGAGTCGCGCACCACATACATGGTCACGAGCGAGCTCAGAGCCTCGTCGGTTTCCACATACTCAATCATGGGCAGCAACGCGGTGGGCTTGAAGCTGTCGGTGAAGTGACCCTCAACCACAGGCACGTCGACATGATAGCGTCCCTGAGCCGACATCCGCTTCCCCTCACGGTTCACATAGTAGGAGCTCTCGCCGTCGAACACGCGCATCACCGGCACGAGCTGACGCGCACGAATCACAAGCACGTCGTCGACGTCGAAGAAGCACTCCACATCCTCCATGAACTCCGACTCCGACAGCCGTCGCTCTATGGAGTCGGTGTCGATTACCGACAGCCGACGCCCCACGGGATACAGTCCCACCTCGTTGAGCTCGCGCGAGATGCCTTGCCGGGTGACAAAAGCCACCGAGTCCTCATTGACAATCTCAATTCTCACCCCGCGGCACTTGTGGGTGCCATGCTGCATGTCGGCCCACACGGCGGCAGCCGACAGCAGTCCCACGAGCGACAGGACCAGAACATATTGCAATATTTTCTTCAACACGGCAATTCGCATATATCCCACTCTTCTCAAGCCTTATTTCTCACCACCTCGCAGATTCCGGGCAGATAATCGCACACGTCGCCGGCGCCTGCGGTAAGCAAGACCTCAAAATTATAACTTTTTATTGTATTTATCAAATCGCGCTTGTCGCAAATCACCTTATTAGGGCATTTTATGTCGCGAAGTATGATTTCCGAGGTCACTCCGGGTATCGGAAGCTCCCTTGCGGGATATATATTCAGCAAAATCACCTCATCGGCCAGCGAGAGCGCCTCGGCAAACTGCGGCGCGAAGTCGCGGGTGCGCGTGTAGAGGTGCGGCTGGAAAATCACCGTCAGCTTGCGATGCGGATACAGGTCCTTCACCGAGCGTATGCTCGCCCTCAGCTCGTCGGGATGATGGGCATAATCGTCGATGACCACCTTTCCGTCGGCACCGGGCTCCTTCATCCAGAACTCGAATCGGCGCTTGGCACCCATGAAGGAGCCAATAGCCTTGCGGAGCACATCGGGTTCCACTCCCGCCATAGAGCACACCGCCATAGCCGCCACGGCATTCTCGATGTTGATATCGACGGGCACTCCGAGCGATATGTCGCTCACCACGCCCTCAGGCGTCACGAAATCGAACACAATCTCGCCATTGCCCTTGCGCACGTTGGCGGCATGGTAGTCGCCCTCGTCGCGCGAATAGGTGAGCGTGCGCACTCCCTCGGCCACCCTCGGCTTGACTTTCAGCCCGAGGTGCAGCAGCAGCGTGCCACCCGGCCGAATCAGCTCGGTGAAGTGGGCGAAACTCTCAAGATAAGCCTCCTCGGTGCCGTAAATGTCGAGATGGTCGGGGTCGGTGGCAGTAATCACCGCTATATATGGCAGCAAGTGATGAAACGAGCGGTCGAACTCGTCGGCCTCAATCACCGAATACGGGCTTGTGGCACTAAGCAGTAGATTACTGTCGTAGTTGCGCAGTATGCCTCCCAAGAAGGCGTTGCAGCCTATCGGCGAGGAGTGCAGTATGTGAGCCGCCATGCTCGAGGTGGTTGTCTTTCCATGCGTTCCCGAGAAGCACAGTCCCTTCGAGCTGCGCGTGATAAGTCCGAGCAGCTGCGCGCGCTTCATCACGGTGAACCCGCCGTTGCGGAAGTAGCTCAATCCCTCATGCGAGTCGGGTATTGCAGGGGTATACACCACCAAAGTATCGTCGGGATTCTTACAATAGTCGGGAATCAGAGCCGCCGACTCATCGAAGAACATCTCCACGCCCTCCCTAACAAGATGGTCGGTAAGATCGGTGCGCGTGCGGTCGTAGCCCGCCACCTTATATCCATTGGCAAGGAAATAGCGCTCCAAAGCAGCCATTCCTATGCCTCCCGCACCCACGAAATATAGTGATTTATAGTTTTTGTCCATTTTTTCTATATATCTATAATCGTTTTCAAAGTCATTTTTCCTCAATAATTCTCATCACGCAGTCCACAATGCGCTCATCGGCATTGCGCAGAGCCATTTTTGCCACATTTCCGGCAAGCGAGGCAAGCAGCTTGTCGTCGTGAGCCACTGCGAGCATGCGCGCGCCGAGCTCGGCCACGCTATCGACATCGCGCACCATGATGGCGGCATTGCGGTCGGCGAGCGCGAGGGCATTCTTCGTCTGGTGGTCCTCGGCCACGTTGGGCGACGGCACGAGAATCGACGGCATTCCGAGCAATTGCAGCTCAGAGATTGAGCTTGCTCCGGCACGGCTCACCACAAGGTCGGCGGCACGGTAGGCGACGTCCATATTGGATATGAACGGCATCCGCACCACATTCTTCGCCGGCGACTTCTCCAAAGCCTCCCGTGTCGACAGGTCGTAGTATTTTCCGGTCTGCCAAATCACCTGCACGTCGGCAGTGGCGGCAATCATCGGCAAAGCTGCGATAATGCTCTCATTCACCGTGCGCGCCCCGAGGCTTCCACCCACCACGAGAATGGTGCGGCAGTCGGGGTCGAGCCCGAAAGAGCGGCGGGCATCCTCCTTGGCCATAGGGCAAAGGAGCAGGTTGCGACGCACGGGATTTCCCGTGAGCACAATCTTGTCGGCAGGGAAGAAACGCTCCATACCCTCATAAGCCACGCATATTGCGCAAGCCTTAGTGGCGAGGAGCTTGTTGGTCACTCCCGCATAGGAGTTCTGCTCCTGAATCAGCGTGGGTATTCCGCGCTTCTGAGCCGCCTTGAGCATAGGGCCGCTCGCATAGCCACCCACACCGATGGCAATATCGGGAGCGAACTCCCGCAGTATGGCCCTCGCCTTGCGCATGCTCTCATATAGCCTCACAAGCACCTTCACGTTTCTCAAAAGGTTCTTGCGGTCGAATCCGCACACCGGCAGCCCCTTGATGGCATATCCGGCCGCCGGCACTTTCTCCATCTCCATGCGGTTCTCGGCACCTACAAAGAGAATCTCGGCATCGGGATTCCGGCGCCTGATCTCATTTGCAATGGAAATGGCGGGGAAAATATGGCCTCCCGTGCCTCCGCCACTAATCAAAAACCTCATATTCTTCTTCATATCCCAAAATTATGTAAGAATTCTACTACATTTCAATCTGAGTGGGATTTATGGCCCCACCCTCGGCATCGGGCTTGGCATCGGCGGCCGCCGTCTTCTTCCTGCCGGTGTTGAACTCGGCAAAACGGCTCACACTGAGCATTATTCCCATAGCCACGCTCATTATTATAATCGACGAGCCTCCCTTGGAGATGAACGGCAGCGGCTGCCCGGTCACCGGCACAAGGCCGCTGTTGATGGCCATGTGCGATAATGCCTGCACCGTAATCATCACCGCTATTCCCATCACGAGCAGCGCCGGGAATGCCCTCTTGCAACGTTGGGCTATATATCCCGCCCGGCCGAGCAGCGACAGGTATAGAGACATCAGCAACAGCGCGCCCACCAATCCGAGCTCCTCGACGATAATTGAGAACACATAGTCGGAGAATGCGAGCGGCAATCGGCTGCACTCGCGCGAATTGCCGGGCATCACGCCTATGACGCCGCCATTGGCGCGCGCCATGTAGCCATACTGCTCCTGCTGGAACTCACTGGTCATGGGATGCTTGAGGCAAGAGTCCTCGGAAAAGTCGAAATTCGCCATACGCTTCTGGCGAGTGCCCGAACGGTCGTCGGCGGCCTGCACCTTCTTCTCCACTTTCATCACCGACGCCTCCACGGCCTCACGGCTCTCATTGTGCCTGTCGTAGGCCTTATAGGCGCCATAGCACATACCGTAGACGGCAAGCACGATGAGGAATCTCTTGAACTGCACGCCGCCTATCAGCATCATCGCAAGGCTGATGCCCATAAGGATGGCGGTGTTGGTGAATCCCTGCGGATACAGCGCCACGCCAAAGACGAGCACCACCACCGCACACACTATTATTCCGCTCCACTTGACGCCGCCTCCGGGAATCTGGACCTTCGACATCACCCAGGCGATAATCGTAACGAGCGAGAGCTTGGCCATCTCCGACGGCTGCACCGACACTCCGAAAAGCGTGAATGACCGGCGGGCATTGTTGATAAGGTCGCCATACTTCATCACATAGAACACCAGCACCAAAGTGAGGACGGCAAAAACCGGAATCCAGAACTTGAACTTATTATAGTGTACGTGCTGCATGGCCCATGCGATGCCGATGCCGCCGAGCAACAGCACGGCGTGCTTGGCTATGGGCATGAATAGTCCATACTTGCCAATCTCCTGGCTTGAGGCGCTATACGACTCCACCAATGATACTATGCACAACAAGATGTAGATGCCCCATATCCAATTATCGGCAGGACGCTTTGCCTCAGCCTCGCTTTTCGGCACCGGAGTCTCGGTCACGGCGTTTTTTGTCATAGAACAGTAGTGTTAATATTCTATTTTGTAATTATTTTCATTGAAAAAGCCTATTTCGAAGGCTCTTGGTCACTTCAGCATTGCCCTGACACAAGCCTTGAACTGCTCGCCACGGTCCTCGTAGCTCTTGAACAGGTCGAAACTTGCGCAGCAGGGCGAGAGCAGCACGGTGTCGCCCTCAGTGGCAAACCCTCGGCACTTCTCCACAGCCTCGGCCATGCTTCGGGCATCGGCTATGGCAGGCACCTTCGAGTCGAAGAAGGCGTGCAGCTTGGCATTGTCCACGCCCATGCACACTATTGCCTTCACCTTCTCGCTCACAAACTTCTCCATCTCGGTGTAGTCATTGCCCTTGTCCTTTCCTCCCAGAATAAGCACCACGGGAGTGGTCATGCTCTCCAAGGCATACCAGCAGGAGTTCACATTGGTGGCTTTGGAGTCGTTCACATATCTCACGCCATCGACAGTGGCCACATATTCCAATCGGTGCTCCACTGCCTCAAAGTCCTCGAGTGCCTTGCGGATAACGTCTTTCCTGATATTGAGCAGCGAGGCCGACAGTCCGGCCGCCATCGAGTTGTAGAGGTTGTGCAGGCCCTTCAGCGCAAGCTGGTCGCGCGGAATCTCCATCTTGTCGGCACCGGTGCTGAACACCACGTTGCCATTCTCGAGATAGGCCGATGCCGATTCCTCATCCTCCTCAGAGAAGGGATACATCTTTGCCTCAATCTTCAGCCGCTTCAGCTGCGAGGCAATAATCGGGTCGTTCTCCCAGAAGATGAAAGAGTCGTCGCCGGTCTGATTCTGCAAGATGCGGAATTTCGCAGCCACATAGTTCTCCATCTTGTGGTCGTAGCGGTCGAGGTGATCGGGAGTGATATTCATAAGCACGGCGATATTGGCCTTGAACTCATACATGTTGTCGAGCTGGAAGCTGCTTAGCTCTATCACATACACGTCGTGCTTCTCGGTGGCCACCTGAAGCGCAAGGCTCTTGCCCACATTGCCGGCAAGGCCCACGTTCAATCCCGCCTCCTTCAAAATGTGGTAGGTGAGCAGCGTAGTCGTGGTCTTCCCGTTGCTGCCGGTGATGCACACCATCTTGGCATCGGTGTAGCGCCCGGCGAACTCAATCTCCGAGATTACCGGAATATTCTTTTGACGCACCTTCACGATGATAGGAGCGGTATCGGGGATTCCGGGGCTCTTTATCACCTCGTCGGCACTGATTATCTTGTCGATGGTGTGGTTTTTCTCCTCCCAATCGATTTTGTATTCATCGAGCTTCGCCTTGTAGCGCGGAGCTATGGCCCCCATGTCGGAGAGCCACACGTCGAAGCCTTTCACCTTGGCGAGCACAGCGGCTCCCACGCCGCTCTCGCCTCCACCTAAAACAACGATTCTTCTCTGTTCCATCGTCGGAAAAAATTATCTTATTTTTAATGTCACAAAAGTTATCACAGCCAAGAAAATCGCCACAATAAAGAATCGCATCACGATTTTCGACTCGGGAATGGCGCGCAGCGGACGCTGAATGATGGCGTCGACGCCCGAATTGCCCTGAACCTGAAAATGATGGTGCAGCGGCGTCATCTTGAAGATGCGGCGCCCGGTGCCCGTGGCTTTCTTGGTGTATTTGAAATATGCCACCTGAAGCATCACCGAGAGATCCTCCACAAAGAATATGGCGCAGAGAATCGGGATAAGCAGCTCCTTGCGGATAAGGATTGCAAACACGGCGATGATTCCGCCAAGAGTAAGGCTGCCGGTATCGCCCATGAACACCTGCGCGGGATAGGAGTTATACCACAGGAAGCCTATCAGGGCCCCTATGAACGCCGAGGCAAACACCACAAGCTCCTCACTGCCGGGAATATACATTATATTCAAGTAGGAGGAGTAGATCACGTTTCCGCCAAGATAGCACATTATGGCAAGGGCAAGCCCTATAATCGCCGATGTGCCGGTGGCAAGGCCGTCGAGCCCGTCGGTGAGGTTGGCCCCGTTGCTCACGGCTGCCACCACGAATATCGTAACGAGGATAAACACTATCCATCCTCCCGTCTCGGCGTGGTCGCCCATCCACTTTGTCAGACATGTGTAGTCGAAATTGTTGTTTTTCACAAAGGGTATTGTGGTCTGTGGCGCCTTCACGCACTGGCTTTTGTGAATCACCGTCACCTCATGGCTCACGCGGTTCTCCACCTCCACATTCTCATGCATCACAATGTTAGGGCTGAAATACATGGTCAGGCCCACGATAAGTCCGAGTCCCACCTGTCCCACGATTTTGAACTTGCCTTTCAGCCCGTCCTTGTCGTGATGCGCCACCTTGATGTAGTCGTCGGCAAATCCGAGAGAGCCGAGCCACACCGTTGACACAAGCATCAGCAGCATGTACACGTTGTGCAGCACACCCACGAGCAGGCATGGGATAAGAATCGAGATTATGATAATCACTCCTCCCATGGTAGGCGTCCCCTTCTTGTTCATTTGGCCCTCCAGACCGAGATTGCGCACTATCTCTCCCACCTGCATCAGCTGAAGGCGGTCGATGATCTTGCGGCCGATAATGGTGGCGATGAACAGCGACAATATGAGCGCCACCCCCGAGCGGAATGTGAGGTAGCTCATAAGCCTCGCCCCGGGAATGTCGAATTGCTCCAAAGAGTTAAAAAGATAATACAGCATATTCTTGCCTGATTATAACGTTTGCTATTTTTCATCGTTGATAATTTCCTGAACCACCTCGCGGTCGTCGAAGTGATGCTTCACTCCACACACCTCCTGGTAGTCCTCGTGCCCCTTCCCTGCCACAAGCACCACATCGCCCTTTCCGGCGAATTGGGCGGCAGTTCTGATGGCCTCACGGCGGTCGGTGATTTTCAGCGTTCGGCGGCGAGCCTCGTCGTCGAGCCCCTCGGCCATGTCGTGCAGGATGTCCTCGGGATTCTCGAATCGCGGGTTGTCGCTGGTGAGAATCAGCCTGTCGGAGCGCAATGCGGCCTCCTTAGCCATAATAGGGCGCTTGCCTTTGTCGCGGTTGCCGCCGGCCCCCACCACGGTGATGATTTTGCCGGTGTTGCCTATCACGTCGCGAATGGCACCGAGCACATTCACGAGCGCGTCGGGGGTGTGGGCATAGTCCACAATTGCCGTGTAGCCGCGCGGCGACAAGAACGTCTGGAAGCGACCGGCCACCGGCACGAGCAGGCTCATCTTCACAAGCACCTCCTCAAGCGGGAAACCGAGCAGGACCGAGGCTCCAAACACCGACAGCAGGTTGTAGGCATTGAACTTGCCGGTGAAAAGCACCTCCACCTCACGCTCGTTGAGCGAGAGCAGCGTACCGTTCAAGTGGCTCTCGATAATTCGGCCCTTGAAATCGGCCACCGAGCGCAGCGAGTAGGTGTACTTGCGTGCCGCGGTGTTCTGAAGCATAACGAGGCCATTCTTGTCGTCAATGTTCACGAGTGCGAAAGCGTCGGCAGGAAGGGCGTCGAAAAACATCTTCTTCGCCTTTATATAATTGTCCACCGTCTTGTGGAAGTCGAGATGGTCGCGGGTGAGATTGGAGAAAATAGCTCCGCCAAACCGCAGCCCGTCGATGCGGTGCTGCACGCAGGCATGCGAGCTCACCTCCATGAAGGCATATTCGCATCCGGCATCCACCATGTCGCGAAGCAGCTTGTTGAGTGTAAGGTGGTCGGGGGTCGTCTGCTTGGCGGGAATCACCTCGCGGTCCACGATGTTGCGCACCGTGGAGAGCAGTCCGGCCTTGTGACCGAGCAGTTGGGCCATTTCATAGAGCAGAGTGGCGGTGGTAGTCTTTCCGTTGGTTCCGGTCACGCCCACGAGCACGAGTTTCTCCGAGGGGCGGTCGTACCACTCCGAAGCAAGATGGGCGAGAGCCACGGTGCTGTCGTCGACAAGCACATAGCACACGTCTCCAAGCGTCGACTCCGGAAGCTCCTCGCACACCACAGCTACGGCACCGCCCTCGGCGGTAGCCTGAGGAATATATTGATGCGCGTCGACAGCCGCACCGCGCACAGCCACGAAAAGGCAGCCGGGCCTCACCTCGCGAGAGTCGCACACCACATCATTAATCACCTTTTCGGGTGAGCCAACCACCTGCCTTACGCCGATGGAAGAAATGAGATTCGATAAAATCTTCTCCATAATTGAATGAAATATATTATTACAATTTCAAAGTGAGTTCCACACTGTCGCCCTTGGCGAAACTTTCGCCGGGCTTCAAGCTCTGGGCAGCCACATAGCCCGAGCCCCTGTGGCGCACCCTCAGTCCGGCAGTCTCAAGCCGGGCAATGGCCTCGCGCAAGCTGAGGCCCACCACATCGGGCATCACGGCGCCTCTCACGGTCTTCGGCGAGCCGTATAGTCGGGCATTGGACAATCCCGCCTCTCTCATGAGTGATTTACGCCCTTTTGCTCCGCTTACGGTGGCATACAGCGTAGGCCGAGACCTGTCGGCGGCGGCGCCCTGCCGGTAGTCGGAGCTATTGTCGAGCAATCCGTGGGAATAGAGCTTCAGAGCGATGTTCTTCAGCACCCTTCCGCTACTTGCGGCGGCACCTCGGTTGGCGCCCTCCATCACCACGATGCATGAATATTTAGGATTGGAGTATGGAAAAAAACCGCAAAACGACAAGCGCTTTTTCGACGAATAACCCTTATCTTTCACGTTCACATAGCAGGTCCCGGTCTTTCCGGCAAGCTCCACGATGTCGTTTTTCAAACTTTTACCCGTTCCATGAGGGTCGTAGACCACATCGTGCAGCATCTGCCGCAGCTTTGCGGCATTAGTCGGGGTGCACACCTGGTCGCGGATATATGTCATCGGGACCACCGAGTCGGGCTCACCCTCCCTGATAAACCGCTCCACAAGGCGCGGGCGCACATAGCGACCGTCGTTGGCTATGGCATTGTATATTGTCAGCGTGCAGATGGGCGGAATCAGCGTTGAGTATCCGTAGGCCATGCGCGACAGATTGATTCTATCCCAGTTCCTGTTTCCAAGGCTGTCGATTCTCGGCACCCTTTCTCCGGCGATACCAAGCCTGAGAGGATCGAAGAATCCCATCTGGCGCAGGCGGTGATGGAACATTCCCGGCTGACTCTCGTATTTGCGCAATATTATTTTCGCCATGCCGATATTCGACGAATAGGCTATCACGCCGCGCACCGGCATTGAGGCGTAGCCGTGGCTATCGGTAATAGGGCGCGCACCGGCGTAAGCGTAACTGTGACCGGTGGTTATTATGGCATTAATGTCGTTCACTATGCCATCCTCGAGCGCCACCATCATCGATATTGGCTTCATCACCGAGCCCGGCTCATAGCCAATCACGGCATGATTCTCGCCCTCGGCATAGATTCCCGACTTGGCATAGTATTTCAAATTGGAGATGGCCTTGATTTTTCCGGTGCTCACCTCCATGAGTATTGCGGTGCCCCAGTCGGCCTCAGTCTCCTCACACACCTTGTAGAGCTCCTCCTCCACAATCTCCTGCAATCCCACGTTTATGGTTGTCATCACGTCGTAGCCCTTCACGGCAGGCTGATATTCCCACAGCCCCATGTTGTTGGTCATCTGCGTGCTCTTTGCCTTTCCCACCTCGCCATAGAGCATATCGTCGAGAGCGCGCTCAAGGCCCGACAGGCCTCCCTGACGCTTCTTCACAGAGTCGTAGCCCACCTTGCCGATGCTTCTCGAGGCCATACGCCCGAAGGGGTAGCATCGCCTCGGCTGCTCCTCGTGGTAGAATCCGCTCTTTTGGCGGCCTTTGTTGATGAACGGAAATTTCTTCATGCGCAGCAATTGACTGTAAGTCAACTTGTTGCCCAAAGCGAAGCTGCGAGCGCCCTTTATTTTATAACGCTTGGAGTAGCTCTCCCATATTGACCTCGCCCACTGCTCCGAAGTGCGATAAGGCGAAATCAGGGCGAGGCTGTCGGCAAGCGGAAGTAGATATTTCTTCAACGTGTCGGCATTGATGCCCTCGGAACGCAGGTCGAGCCTCGGGATGTAGAAGTTCACGTTGGCGGCAAGCACCGAGCGGTCGTCGGAAAGAATCTTTCCTCGCTCGGGAATCACGTCGGCCTCCTTGTTGAGCGACTCGGCCTTCTCCTGCCATGCCTGGCGGTGAACCACCGTGGTCATGAACAGACGGCACGACACGGCCACGGCCACGGCGAGTATTCCCGTCATCACTATTATGTACCGCCCCATGATAAACTCTTTGTTGCGGCGTTTCTTTACGACCTTGCCTTTCATCTCTCCTCAAGCCTGTAGGGTGGACACTCGGGTGATTTCAATCCTAAGCCGAAAGAGTCGACAAGCTCTTTCATCTCAGTCTCGCGGATGCGCGAGTAATAGGATGCGCTTGCGTTCACATAGTCGGTCTTCACACGGGCGAGCTCGGTCTTGAGCTGGTTTATCGTCTGCATGTCGAGCTGGCACATATACTTGTTGGCAATATATCCGAGCAGTAAGAGCATCACGAGCATCAGCACGCCCGAATACTTCTTGAGCACACGGAAAGGCACCAGCTCCCCGTAGATTACCACCTTCTTCGCCAGATTTGCATTATTCTTTTTCTCAGCCATTGCCAAACCAACCTCCTTTTTCCTATATATGAGCCAACATTCAGTATTTATTCTCTATCAAAATAGATTAAAGAAACATCGCACCTGCCATCACCGCGAATCCGCCACGCGCTCGGCTATACGCAGCTTCGCACTTCGGGCACGAGGATTTCGCTCCACCTCGGCGTCGCTCGCCACTATCACCTTGTTGTTCACAGCAAGCAGCGGTGAGCTGACCCTGCCAAAGAAGTCCTTCTCCACACGGCCCTCCACATTGCCCGACTTGATGAAGTTCTTCACCAAGCGGTCCTCAAGCGAGTGATAGGTGAGCACCACGAGGCGTCCGCCCGGCTTCAGCTCGCTCAGCGAGCCTTGCAGCAGCTTCTTGAGCGCCGAAATCTCGTCGTTCACCTCTATGCGCAGTGCCTGAAACACCTGAGCGAGCTCCTTCTTCTCGGCCGATGGCTTGATAAAAGGCGTGATAACGCGCACCAAGTCGGAGGTAGTGGCAATCTCCCGCTTCACGCGCTCGGCGACGATGGCATGCGCCAACTTGCGCGAGTTGCGCAGCTCACCGTAGAGATAGAGCGTGTCGGCAAGCTGCTCCTCAGTGTAATTTGCCACAATCCATGCCGCGTCGCGACCTGAGTCGCGGTTCATGCGCATGTCCAAGCGGCCATCGAGCCTGAATGAGAATCCACGCTCCCGCGCGTCGAAGTGGTGGAACGACACTCCGAGATCGGCAATGATGCCGTCGACCTTCTCCACGCCGTGGAATCGGAGGAAATTGCGAAGGAAAGCGAAATTGCCGTGCACGAAAGTGAACCGCCGATCGTCGATGCGATTGGCATAGGCGTCGATGTCCTGATCGAAGCTGTAAAGCCTACCTTCCATGCCAAGGCGCGCGATAATGGCGCGCGAGTGTCCGCCGCCACCGAAAGTGGCGTCGACATACACACCGCCGGGCTTAATGCCAAGACCTTCGACGCATTCGTCGAGCAATGCGGGAATGTGATATACGGACGTTTCCATTTCCTCTGCCAAATTAAGCGTTTTTCGCACCTTCCAACCCTCTACGAATCAAGCGTTCGGTGCCAATATTCTAATCCAGTGTAAAGGTAATTATTATTATTGACAATTTACAAACACAAACAGATTTTTTTTCAAGAAACTGAGAAAAAGTTATTAACAACCCGATTTTTGTTTGCAAACGTAAACTTGACGGCACGCCCCGCTCCGACAACGCAGCCCCATAAACAAAGGACCGGGGGCACCCCCGGTCCTTCCTATCGTGATTCTATAATTTGCCGTCGTAGTGTATTGGAATCTCGCGGTTAAGGCTCATTTCAAGCGAGATTAGAGTCTCAGTTGCAGTGACGCCGGGAATATGCTGTATCTTATCATTCAGCAGCTCCATAAGATGTTGATTATCGCGTGCATAGAGCTTAATCAGCATTGTGTAGGGGCCTGTGGTGAAATGGCATTCCACCACCTCCTGAATCTTCTCAAGCTCAGGCACAACGTTGCGATACATCGAGCCGCGCTCTAACTTAACACCGATGTAGGTGCATGTGGCATAGCCAAGCACTTTGGGATTAACGTGATAGCCCGAACCGGTTATCACTTCCATGTCGATCATGCGCTGTATGCGCTGATGTATGGCGGCTCGCGACACTCCGCACTCAAGTGCCACATCCTTCGATGGAATGCGCGCGTTCCGCATGATAATTTCCAGTATTTTTTTGTCGAGATTGTCAATCTTTTCCATATCGAGTGTAAGTATTTCTGTTTATGCAAATATATAGCATTTTTTTAAGAAATCAACATAAATCGCGAACATTTTGCAGTTATTTGTTGATTTTTCTCGCTTTTTCAATGCAATATGTTATTATTCTGCCCGATTTTCCATCTTTGGGGCCTCCGTTTCGCCCACGGTCTCCACCTCGAATATGAGCATCTCGTTGCGCTTGATTATTCCGCGTCCGCCGCCATTGAGCCCGTAGGCAAGGTTCGCGGGGATGTAGAGCTCATATTTTGCGCCGGGCGACATCAGCCTTATGCCCTCGGCAAAACCCTTTATCATCGAGTTGAGCTCCATAGGCACCGGAGCCTCGCTTTGGTCGAACACGCTGCCGTCGAGGTGCTTGCCCACATATTTCACGTCGACCCTGCGGCTGTTGGCAAATGTCTCGCCCTTGCCCTCGGTCACCACAAGATATGCCAGTCCGCTCTCGGTGAACCTCACCTTGTCGTTCTGCCTCAGCTTTGCGATAAACTCGGCCTCAGCGGCTGCATTGGCCACCGCCTCGGGGCTGTTGCGCTTTATCTCGTCGGTAGCACGGTTCACTTGCGAGATCAGCGTGTTCTGCAAGGCGTTTCCGTCGCCCTGCTCACCGCTCTTGAACTGCTCTGTGAAGGCAGCGAACACCACGTCGGGGTTGAGCTTAAGGCCATCCTCCTCTTCCATAAGCGTCATTGCACGGAGCAACTGCGAGGCAAGGAACCGGCCATAGCTTGCACCTACGGAGTCGACGAGCGTCATCGGCTTAGCCGCATCCACAGCGTCGGCGGGCTTGGCTGCCGTAACGGCAACTTGCGCCTTCTCCTTCTTGGCCTTCTGCTTGCCTGCGGTGGGTCTTGCCGCCATTGCATCGGCGCTGCCTGCAATTATCAACGCCACGGCAGCCATATTCACTAAAATCTTTTTCATGATGTAGGATTTTTACACATTATTATATGATGAAATGCGCCTCTCAATCACACCCCGACATCGTGCCATGGTGCTTGAGAGGCGCTGTACAATCTATAAGTGGCATCCGCTCACCTATGCCGCGCCATGCGACAAGGCGTTTCGGCGCCATATTAGTCTACTTATTTCTTGGCCTCAGGCTCCACTCCCTCGGTCTCAACCTCAAAGACAAGAGTCTCATTGGCCTTGATGTTGCCGCGACCCTCAGGACCGTAAGCAAGGTTTCCGGGGATGTAAAGCACAAACTTGGCACCCGGCTTCATCATGAGCAGGCCCTCCTTGAATCCGGGAACCACGCCCATAGGCGACATCGACACTGCCTTCTCCTTCTGAGCGTCAAACTCAGTGCCGTCGATGTGCTTGCCCACATATTTCACCATGATGCGGTCGGTGGTCTTGAAATTCTCACCCTCGCCCTCGGCAATCACCTTGTAGACGAGTCCGCTCTCAGTCTTCTTGAGAGTGGCGTCCTTCTTCATCTGGTCGGCGATATAAGCCTCACCGGCCTTCTTGTTGGCAATGGCCTCGGGAGAGTTCTCCAATGCCTCGCGCGACAAGCGGTTCATGAGTTCCATAACCTGCATCTGAATGGCTTGCGGGTCTTTTGCGGAATCGCTATTGAAAGCCTTCTTGAACTCGTTGAGAACAATGCGGGCGTCGAACTCCACATGCTGGCGCTCCTTGATGTTGCGGAACATCTGCACGAGCTGGCTTCCGAGAGCCACACCCTGGATGAAGCTGACGTCGGAAGTGTCGGCGTTGAGCACGAGCTCCATACCCTTCACGAACGAGCCCTTGTCCAACTTTGCAGAGTCAGGGCCATGTTGCAGCTCACCTGCGACACCATAACCGTACATTTCACCGAACTTTGCGCTCAAAGTGTCGTTGGCAGTTTTCAAATCACTGTTGCTAATGCCATTGCAGCTAATCATCGACGATGCAATCAGCAATGATGCAGTGGCAAGAATTGAAATCTTTTTCATCTTGAAAATATTACTTTTTTTATTTTTATGTGTTTGTTTTTTCTTTCTTGATTGCGAGTATGATGCCGCACAGGCCATCACTTCTCGACACGTATAAGCTGAACGTCGAAAATAAGGGTCATGTTCGGACCGATGATGCCACCGGCGCCATTAGGGCCGTAGGCAAGTTCCGAGGGGATGAACAGACGCCACTCAGCTCCCGGCTTCATCATCTGCAAAGCCTCCACCCATCCGGGAATCACCTGCGTGACACCGAATGTGGCCGGCTCGCCACGCTCCACCGAGCTGTCGAACACCTGCCCGTTGATTAGCGCACCGGTGTAGTGCACCGTCACGCGGTCGGTCTTCTTTGGACACTCGCCCTCACCTTCCTTTATTATCTGATACTGAAGTCCCGAAGCCGTGACCTTCACCTCAGGCCGCTTGGCGTTCTCGGCAAGATAGGCCTCGCCTGCCTTGCGGTTGATTTCCTTGTTCTGCTCCTCCATCTCGGTGAAGAAATTGTTCACCACCTGCTTTGCCTCCTCAGGCGTCATCTTTGCGTTCTCTCCGGTGAAAGCCGCCTTCACGCCCTCGGTGAAATCCTCATAGTTAAGCGATGTGATGCCCGAGCGACGGAAGTTGTTGCCCATGCTCAAGCCCAACGCATAGCTGATTTTGTCCATATACTATTCTTTAATTATTTTCTTTTATGCCCTTATCGGACCTGCCGTGAGCTCTCGCTCTGCGCCTCACCCACAAGCCTAATTATCATACCAATATCCGCAATCACACCCACTCAAAGGCGCCCTTGCGCCGGGAGCAATCGCATTCAGCCTGCAAAATTAGTGTAAATCAGTGCATAAACAAAATAATCACACCAAAAAATTCCTCAATAATCCAAAATCAATTTCAAAATTGGCAAAAAAGTCCCGGCACGACGCTCGCCGAGCATCGCCGGGACTCCATAGTATAGAAGGCTAATCATTTACTTGCGGGTGCGGGTCACGGTGTGAATCACATTTCCCTCACCGTCGATCATTCTCAGCTCCAGCGTCTTCGCGGTCGCTCGTTCCCTGATAGTAGCGCAACGGCTGATTGAGCAAATTGGTCACTTCGGCATAGACGGTGGTGCGCACGCGCATTCTACATCGCCTTCCACTGCACCGGCATAGTGAGATAATGTGATTTGAGATAAGATATGCCCGGCCTGTATCGAGCGGAATTTAGCCGATAGGGCCGGGCATAGTGCGTATTGGCACGTAGTGTGTGGGTTAACGTGCTATGATAAGATAATAGTTCTTCTTGCCGCGCTGTGCGAGGATATACTTGCCATTGAGCAGGAACGACTCGTCGATTCGCATCTGCGGGTCATCAACTTTCTCCTTGTTGACCGACACGCCGCCACTCTTGGTGAGCTTGCGCATCTCGCCCTTCGAGGCAAACACCTGAGTGTGCTCAGCCACGAGGTCAACGAGGTCGACTCCGGCAGTGATCAGGTCTTTCGACACCTCAAATTGTGGCACGCCCTCAAACACCGACAGCAGCGTCTCCTCGTCGATTTTGTGAAGAATGTCCTGAGCCTTGTTGGAGAAAAGAATCTGCGATGCCTCCACTGCCGCCTCATAGTCGGCTGCCGAGTGCACCATGGTGGTTATCTCCTTAGCCAGACGCTTCTGGATGGGTCGCAGACCCGGATTCTCAGCCTGCTCGGCGATAAGGGCGTCGATTTCCTCCTTTGGGAGGACGGTGAAAATCTTGATGTATTTGGCAGCGTCGTCGTCGCTCACATTGAGCCAGAACTGATAGAATTTGTAGGGCGACGTACGCTTCGGGTCGAGCCACACGTTGCCGCTCTCGGTCTTGCCGAACTTCTTGCCGTCGGCCTTCGTGATAAGCGGGCAAGTGAGAGCAAAAGCCTCGCCGCCACACGTGCGGCGAATGAGCTCGGTGCCGGTCGTGATGTTTCCCCACTGGTCGCTGCCGCCCATCTGGAGCTTGCAGCCTTTGTGCTCGTAGAGATACAGGAAGTCGTAGCCCTGAAGCAGCTGATAGGAGAACTCGGTGAACGACATGCCGTGCTGCGTGTCGCTGCCAAGACGCTTCTTCACCGAATCCTTGGCCATCATGTAGTTCACGGTGATGTGCTTGCCGATGTCGCGGATAAAGTTAAGGAAACCATAGTCCTTCATCCAGTCGTAGTTGTTTACGAGCTCGGCATGGTTGGGCTCGTCGCTGTCGAAATCGAGGAATTTGGCAAGCTGACGCTTGATGCACTCCTGATTGTGGCGCAGCGTAGGCTCATCGATAAGCACTCGCTCCTGCGACTTCATCGAGGGGTCGCCAATCATACCTGTGGCTCCACCCACGAGGGCTATCGGGCGATGTCCGGCACGTTGCAGATGCTTCAGCATCATCACCCCCACGAGGTGTCCGATGTGAAGGGAGTCGGCAGTAGGGTCGATGCCGAGATAAGCCGTAGTCATTTCCTTGTTCAGTTGCTCTTCAGTGCCCGGCATCATATTGTTGATCATGCCGCGCCATTTAAGTTCTTCTACAAAATTCATCGAATGAAAAATCCTAATTATTAAGTAAATTACCAATTAATAGTGCAAAATTACCACTTATCACATTCATAAGCAAATAAAATATGCTTTTATGCCTCTTGGTGCTTCTCGGGCGGGTAGTCGATTCTGTAGTGAAGGCCGCGCGACTCGTGGCGCTCCATGGCCTGCCTCATGATAAGATAACCCACATTGATGATATTGCGGAGCTCGCAAATCGAGCGGCTCACCTTGCTCGTCTTGAACAGCTTCTCAGTCTCCTCGTAGAGGATGTCAAGGCGGTTCCACGCACGGTGCAGTCGCAGGTTGCTGCGCACGATGCCCACGTAGGTTGCCATAATCTCCCCCACCTCCTTGGCGCTTTGGGTGATAAGCACCATCTCCTCGGGATGCTGCGTGCCCTTGTCGTCCCACTCGGGGATATCCTCGCGGAAAGAGTACCGGTCGATACGCTCCATGCTGTGCTTGGCAGCCGCATCGGCATACACCACAGCCTCGATAAGCGAGTTCGACGCCAATCGGTTGCCGCCGTGCAGGCCGGTGCACGAGCACTCGCCCACGGCATACAGCCGCTGAATCGACGAGCATGCGTTGGTGTCGACCTTAATTCCGCCACACAGATAGTGTGCCGCCGGAGCCACCGGAATATAGTCCTTAGTAATGTCGATGCCGAGGCTCAGGCACTTCTGATATATATTCGGGAAGTGCTTGCGCGTCTCCTCGGGGTCTTTGTGCGTTACGTCGAGATACACATGGTCGTCGCCACGCGTCTTCATCTCATTGTCGATGGCGCGAGCCACAATGTCGCGCGGAGCGAGCGACAGGCGCGGGTCATACTTCTGCATGAACTCCTTGCCGTCGAGCGTGCGGAGCACGCCGCCATATCCGCGCATCGCCTCGGTGATGAGGAACGAGGGGCGGTCGCCGGGATGATAGAGCGCCGTGGGATGAAACTGCACGAATTCCATGTCCTTCACCGTGCCCTTGGCGCGATACACCATCGCAATGCCGTCGCCCGTCGCCACAAGCGGATTGGTGGTTGTGCGGTACACGGCACCCACGCCTCCGGTAGCCATAAGCGTGACGCGCGAGAGGAAAGTGTCCACCGTCTCGGTTTCGGGATTAAGCACGTATGCGCCATAGCAGGTAATATCGGGCGTGCGGCGCGTCACCACCTTGCCGAGATGATGCTGCGTGCAAATCTCCACCGCAAAGCGATTCTCAAACACATCGATATTCTCATGCCGCCTCACGGCCTTGATCAGGCTCTCCTGAATCTCAGCCCCGGTGTTGTCCTTGTGGTGCAGGATGCGGAACTCCGAGTGCCCGCCCTCGCGATGAAGGTCAAACTCGCCATTCTCCTTCTTGTCGAAGTCGACGCCCCAGTCAATCAGGGCCTTGATTTGCCCGGGAGCCTCACGCACCACCTTCTCCACAGCCTCGCGGTCGCTCAGCCAGTCGCCGGCCACCATCGTGTCGTGAATATGCTTGTCGAAATTGTCGACAAGAGTATTGGTCACCGAAGCCACGCCACCCTGGGCGAAGTAGGTATTGGCCTCGTCGAGCGAGGTCTTACATATCAAAGCGACTTTGCCGCTATGGGCCACTTTCAAGGCAAAACTCATGCCTGCAATGCCCGAACCTATTACGAGATAATCGTATTTATAAACCATAATGACATACCTTAATATTCCACCAGCCAACCGGCGTGCGGAAAACGTTACGCAAACTTACACATAATTCACGAAATAAGAAAAAACTTCCCCGAAAAACCTAAAAAAATGAGGGAAAATGAACATTGATACAAGTTTATTGCTACTTTTGCACAAGTAACGCAAACGGATTAAGACTATGGAGTTTTCTATCGACGGACTGAGGTCTATCTTGGCTAAACTGAAGGACGGAATGAAGCCTATATTGGCAAAACTGAAGAAATCCATCGTGTGGATTTGGAAGATCCTCAGGATTTCATGGCGCAAGTTAAGGCATTGGTATGTCGGGCTATACCGTGGAGCGAAGTGGTACAAGAAGGCGGCCGTGGGCTTCGCCACGTTCATCCTGCTATTCATCCTCTATCTCGTGGCGGTGAATCTTAATCTGTTCTGGCTCTTCGGCAAGTCGCCCACAATCCACAGCATCATGCACCCCGACACCAACACCGCCTCTATAATCTATAGCGCCGATGGTGTGATGATAGGAAAATACTTCAACGAGAACCGCACTCCGGTAGCTTACGACGAGGTTAGCCCGATTTTCTTCAAGGCACTTATCGACACGGAGGACGAGCGCTTCTACAGCCATCACGGCATCGACATACAGGGCGTTTTCGCCGCCATGAAGGATATGGTGGGAGGCAGGGCACGCGGAGCGTCGACCATCACGCAGCAGTTGGTGAAAAACATGTTCAGGGTGCGCACGCAATACTCCACGGGGCTGCTTGGCAAGATTCCGGGGCTGAAAATAGTGATTATGAAGAGCAAGGAGTGGATTCTCGCCGTGGAACTTGAGATGTTCTACTCCAAGGAGGAGATTCTCACGATGTATGCCAACACGGTTGACTTCGGCAGCAACGCCTATGGCATCAAGACTGCCGCAAAGACCTACTTCAACGTCGATCCAAAGGACCTTAATGCCGAGCAATCGGCAGTGCTCGTGGGGCTGCTTAAGGCCACAAGCACCTATAATCCGAAGCTGAACCCCAAGAACAGCCTTCGCCGCCGCAATGTGGTACTTGCCAATATGCTGAAGCACAACGACCTCTCCAAGCAGCAGTTCGACTCCATCAGCGCCCTGCCGATAGAGCTCAACTTCCGTGTGGAGAACGCCTACGACGGTCAGGCGCTATACTTCAGGCAGGCCGTGGCAGCCGAGCTGCGCGACTGGTGCCGCAACAACGGCTACGACCTCTACGGCGACGGCCTGAAAATCTACACCACACTCGACACCCGCCTGCAAAAGCACGCCGAGGAGGCCGTGACGAAGCACATGAGGCAGGTGCAGCGCAACTTCCGCAGCCACTGGGGCAACACCAACCCGTGGCAGGACGAGAATCACCGCGAGATAAAGAATTTCATCGAGGACATAGCAAAGCGCACCGACACCTACAAGAAACTTGCGGCTCGCTACCCCGACAACCCCGACTCGGTGACTTTCTACATGAACAAGCCGCACAAGGTGCGCCTTTTCGACTACGACGGCACGTTTGAGGACTCGATAAGCTCGATGGACTCTATCAGATATATGGTGAAATTCATGCACACGGCATTTGTGGCCATGGAGCCGCAATCAGGGCATGTGAAGGCCTGGGTGGGCGACATCGACTTCAAGACTTGGAAATACGACAAGGTGACGGCAAAGCGCCAGCCCGGCTCCACTTTCAAGCTATTCGTGTACACCACTGCCATGAACAGCGGTCTGGCTCCATGCGACCGCCGTGTTGACTCCTACATTCAGCTCGATGTGACAGGACGCGACGGCAAGCCCGAGAAATGGGCCCCGCACAACGCCACGGGCGTATTCACCGGCGACTCGATGACGCTGAAATCGGCCTTCGCACAGTCAATCAACAGCATAGCGGTGAAAATGGGCCTTGAGGTGGGAATCGCCAACGTGATAGAGACCGCCCACAAAATGGGAATAAAGTCGAAACTCGACGAGACACCGTCGCTCAGCCTCGGCTCGAGCGACGTGAATCTGCTGGAGCTCGTCGACGCCTACTGCTCGGTGGCCAACGACGGCATACACCGCGACCCGGTGCTCGTAACACGCATTGAGGACGCCAAAGGCAACATCGTCTACACCGCCCCCGACAAGTCGTCGCAGGCAATCCCCTATCGCTCGGCATTCCTTATGCAGCAGATGCTAATGGCAGGCATGCGCGAGCCGGGAGGAACCTCTATGGCACTTTGGGGCTACGTAGGACCTTATTGCAACGACACCGACTTCGGCGGCAAGACCGGCTCGTCGAGCAACTATAGCGACGCATGGTTCGTAGGCGTGTCGCCGGCGCTCGTCGTCGGAGCATGGGTAGGCGGCGAATACCGATGCATCCACTTCCGCAACAGCCAGTTCGGGCAAGGCAGCCGCGCCGCCCTGCCGATATGCGGCTACTTCCTGCAATCGGTGATGGCCGACCCGAAATTCAGCCACTACCGCAAGAAGTTCGGCAACCCCAAGGAGGACATCCCGTCGCGCGAATACACCTGCGCAGCTTGCTGGAGTGAGCCCGTCGACAGCGACTCGGTGAGCTTCGGAGCCGACTCGATATTCCTACTCGACAAGAAAGAGGAGATAGTCATTCCCGACGAGGAGCTCGACTTCCCCGACGAGACGACGGCACCTTCCGACGACGACCGCCCCAAAACCGACCCCTCAATCTAACTCGACCGACAAAAGCCTCAACAATTGAGGCAACGAGACCTAAAAAAGCGGATTCGGCACAGAGTGACGCCGAATCCGCTTTTTCTTTTTACGATTATATCCTGATGGTTAAGCACAGGCATCTTCTTATCCCTCATATCCGGCAAGGCTGGCAGGATTGTCATAAATGGTAAAGTGTCCACCAATGGTTTTGACGCCACACTTCATGATTTCCCGAGCGACGATTGCATATCTGATGTACTTATTGGTTATCTTTATTGATTAGATTGACCACTACTTTCACCATGACATCTTTCTCCTCAGTTCGGCTTTCGGCTATCATCAATGTCAGAGCAACGAGAGTGTTGTCTGCTATACGCTTTCTGCCATCTGCGGAATAAAGGATGCCATTCTTCTCCATGAACCATAGGAAGAGCATGGCTGCAATACGTTTGTTGCCATCGCTGAACGAGTGGTTTTTCACCACAAGATAGAGCAGCATGGCAGCCTTTTCCTCTACTGAGGGATAAAGATCCTCACCACCGAAAGTCTGATAAATCTGCCCGATGCTGCTTTTGAAAGATTCATCCTTCTCATTGGCAAACCATTGGCTGCCGCCAAACTTTACCTTCAGGGCGTTAATGGCATCCATGGCATTCTCGTAAGTGGCCCGAAATGGTTCCTCTTTGGTCGTCTTCTCAATGTCCAATGTCTGATAGTCGTAGCGGTCGAGTGTGTCGAGTGCATATACATAATCGGAAATGACATTGAACAGTCCTGCATATTCACCCTCTGAAACCTTGTCGTGGAGGGTGAGGGCACGCGACATTAATCGCACCACATCTTTCAACTCGTCATAGTGGTCGAGGCGACGTTGGTCGATGACATAGCCTTTGATAAGATACTGCTTGATGAGTGCTGAAGCCCAAATCCTAAATTTTGTACCATTGATGCTCTTGACCCTATAACCTACAGATATGATTACATCAAGATTATAGAATGTCGTTTCGGCTATCTGGATATGATCGTCTCGACGACCATATTTCTTGGGTTGTGCATTTTTTGCACATACCAAGGTTTC
>JBJEKJ010000033.1:0-47938 GCA_051878575.1 Muribaculaceae bacterium
GCAAGCAAGGCTTTTTATGCGCTTTCACTTGACAAAGTCATCAACGGCACTCTTGATGTCCGCAGCTCCACCTACAACGGCTACCAGTGGGACGAGATTATGTCAGCCATGTCTGACGTGTTCCTCTGTGGTGGTGACTGCGTGGAAGAAGACTTTGTCTGCTAATTTAAGGTATTAAACAATAATACAACAATCAAAAGAACTATTAATTTAAGAAATTATGGGAAAACTTGCTAAAAATCTCACCGAATTGGTAGGAAACACTCCACTACTCGAACTGTCGCGCTACAATGCCGCCGAGGAACTTAAGGCAACAATAATAGCCAAACTCGAATATTTCAATCCGGCAGGAAGCGTGAAAGACCGCATAGCCCTTGCTATGGTGACCGACGCCGAGGCTAAGGGCGTGCTGAAACCCGGCGGAACAATCATAGAACCCACAAGTGGCAATACCGGAGTGGGAATAGCCATGGTGGCAGCAGCCAAAGGCTATACAGCGGTGTTCACCATGCCCGACTCCATGAGCCTTGAGCGCCGAAACCTGCTGAAAGCTCTCGGCGCGCAACTTGTGCTGACGCCGGGCGCCGACGGCATGAAGGGCGCCGTGGAGAAGGCCCTCGAGCTAAACAAGAGCACTCCCAACTCGGTAATCCTACAGCAATTCGAGAATCCCGCCAACCCTGCCATCCACGAGGCAACTACGGCCGAGGAGATATGGCGCGACACCGACGGTGAAGTCGACATTTTCGTGGCCGGAGTGGGAACAGGAGGAACGGTGAGTGGAACAGGCGCCGGGCTAAAGAAGCACAATCCCGGCGTGCGCGTGGTGGCCGTGGAGCCCGCCACATCGCCCGTACTCTCGGGCGGCAAACCGGGTCCGCACAAGATTCAGGGCATTGGCGCCAACTTTATTCCCAAGAACTACAACGCCGCCGTGGTCGACGAGGTTATTCAGGTGCCCAACGACGCGGCAATACTCACAAGCCGCAAGCTCTCGAAGCATGAGGGACTGCTCGTGGGAATATCGGCAGGCGCGGCAGCATGGGCAGCCACGGAGCTTGCCAAGCGACCTGAGAATGCCGGCAAGCGCATCGTGGCGCTGCTTCCCGACACCGGTGAGCGCTATCTCTCCACGGTGCTGTATCAATTTGAGGAATATCCGCTATGATTAACTACGGGCAATCGCGCCCGCGAGCTGATTATCACATTGTCGGAAACTTGCGGCGACTGCTACTCGGCAGCTACCGCAAGTTTCTTTGATTTCGTCGACTCCTGAACGCCGTCGGTGGATATCGACGCGCGATAGATGTAGATGCCGCGAGGCACGCGGCGGCCTGCCATGTCGGTGAGGTCCCATGTGATCGGGAATGTGCGGAACATGTCGCTCTTGCCGGTCTCGGTAGTCGTCCACACCTCCTGCCCCATAAGATTGTACACGCCAAGATGCACGGTGACGGTAGCATCCGGGCGGTTGTGGGTGATGTAGAAGCTCGCCTCGGTCTTTGCCGGATTGGCTGTGGTGTAGACGTCGTAGAGCTCAGGCCGCAGTCCATTCACCACATTGAAGGCTATGGTCCGCTCCGACGAGTTGCAGAAGCTGTCCCACACCTTCAGCCTTAGCGTGTGCTCACCCTGAGCGAGATTCTCGAGCGGATAATTGATTATTCCTCCCGAGCTCTCGGTGTCGTTAATCGTGGGGGTGAAATACGTTGACACATCAGAGTAGAGCGTGGTTCCATCGAGCAGAAGCGACATTTGATGCCCTATGCCACTCGACGACAGGTTTATTCCCGACTTGTCCGACACCGACGCTATCGCCATGGGCGACTCGTTCACGTCGTCGCCGTCGGCAAACGACTCGGTGTTGAGCACAAACTGATGAATCTCGGGGCCTTCGTCGTCGAGCTCCACCGTCTCGTCGAAGCCATAGATGAAGAATTGCTCATTGTTGCCGTTGGCCTCGATACCGCTGTCGCTATTGGCATAGAAGCTCACCATCGCAGTGCTGTAGTTGTCGAAAGAGTCGGGCGAGTCGATTTCCGAGGGGATGTGCAGCTTCACCGAGAACTCGCCGTTGCGCACCGAGTCCTTAGCGATTGCCAGTTTGTTCGACCGCTCCTGATACACATATTTATCGATGGTCTCATCCTCGTTCGACGATTTGTTTCCCTTAGTCTCCACCGATTTCTCGGCGTCGTAGAGCGTGGGGATTATAGTTCCGTTGAAATCGGTGGCCTTGTTGCCGTTATTGTCATAGATAGAGCCCTTTAGCGTCAGCGTCTGCCGCGCCTTGAAATCGGGCATATTGTTGTCGCTGATGGCTATTCCGTTGATTTCCTCCAAAGCCACATGGTAGGAAGGATATGCAAGTCGCATCGCCGGGTCACCGATAAGGCTGTATCTCAATTTGTTGGCATCGGTGTAGCTCGTCACCTTTCCATTGGTGTCGTATGACACCGACTCATTCTTCGACAGCCGGTAAATATCGCCTATGCGCTTATATAGGTTGTTCTCGTCGCGCTTGAAAAGGTTTCTCGCCACGCTGTTTGTGAAAATCTCGTTGTTGGCGATATATGTGGGCCGTATGGTTGATATGAGCGCTATCGCTCCTCCGCGGTTGTTGAGGAATAGCACCTCGCCGCCCGACACCACGTCGGCGTCGTGGCGCGTGAACTCACAGGTGGCGGTGTAGAACAGCGGATAGTGCTTCAAGTACATCGTGTTGATGTCGGTGTTGTTCAACAGTCCGTCGTGTGTCCAGCTCACGGTGTTGGCATGCCCGATATAATGCAGCACTAAGGCGCCGTCGTTGAGCAGTTGGAACATCCTCTTGCGTGCCTCGGGATACAAGTTGCCCGTGCCGTCGGACACCTGCGTGTAGGCATCGAGGAACACGCGGTTGTACACGAAGTCGCTGCCGCCATTGTCGACCATACGGTCGTGGGCGCCGTCTGACTGGCGCATGTGTATTCCGCTGTCGCCATCGTCGGCCACCATTATCATATTGTTTTTCCACGGGCCGTAGTCCTTGCCGGTCACATAGGAGTATAGCTTGTCGACAACCTCCTTGGCCTCGGCGGCGCTCTTCACAGGCATGCGTCCCACGCCGATACACGAGGGGCTCAGCCTCGGGTCGTGGAGATTGGACTCTGAGGAGCCGTCGGCAAGTGCGGCAAGCATGTCGTCGGTGGCGTACGACGAGTTGTCGTAGTCGCCGGCACGCGTCGCCCACAGCAGCAGCCTCGGATAGGCGTTGCTCTTTGCCGCCGACGTAATCATGCGGTTGTCGTAGGAGCCTCGTCCAAACATCAGCATGTATTGGAGGCGATGACCGGTATCGTCGGCGCCACGGTCGTAGAACATCTTGGCGAGTTTGCGGTAGGCCATCACGTCGGGTGTGCCTGAGGAGAACTCATTATATATTAATTCCGGTTCCACCACGAGCACCCGCATGGCGTCGAGACTCTCGTGGAGCGAGGCTATTCGCCGTGCCTGAGCGGCATATTCGCTCGGAGTGATAATAATAAGGTCGGGGGTCGGGCTACCATGCAGGTTCTGATTGGCCACGTCGGCCACTTTTGTCGGTGTCGGCAGTGACCCGCTGCCGTCGTAGGCACGAAACTCAAGCTCCCCGCTTCCCTGTGGCGTGAAGCGTAGCGTAGAGCCCTCGACCGACGCCTTCACGATATTTGGTCTGCGGCTGTCGGTCACGTCGAAAACCACCGTCGAGGCCGAGGCCCCTCCAAGTCTCATTATAGAGCCATAGCTTCCTGTCGGACAGCGGAATGCCAACTCGGCGCCGCTCATGGCCAGCTCGCGCTCATAATTGATGGTTATATAGTCGAGCCGCGCCATATTGAGCACTGAGCCCGAGTTTTTGAACGTGATTGTGTAGTCGAGCGAGTTGCCGTCGATTTTGCAGCGTTTCAGCGTCGTGGTGAGCTTGCAGTGGGTGTAGGCGTCGGAACTCGACACAGCACCTATGCGGTCGTCGCTCGTCGACTCGAGCACGGTGCCATTGCAGGCGAAAGTGAGGGTCGACGACGCGGTTCCGGTGGCTTTTGCGGCAAACGACGTGAGCACGCTCACCTCGGTGCCAGCCTTAAGTCCGGGCAAGGAGAATCTGAACGTCTGCGAGCTGTTGTACTTGAAATCCTCTCCAAGAAGATACGTTCCCGTCTCGCCGGGAGAGAACGCCTCCACCTCGTGGAACATGCGCTCGGTGAAGGTGTCGATTGTGGAGCCGCCGGCAGGAAGCGCGGTCTCCACGGTAGAGATTGAGGCCGGCTCTATGTCGTCGCGGTCGGTGACGAGATAATATCCCGCCACAGAATATGGATGCTGTACCTGAACGTACTGCATCTCGCCGATAGTCGCCCGGCTCCATGTGATGGGGCCCTGCGCATAGAATATTATGCGGCCGTTGGCCCGGTAGGTGGGAATCTGCGGCAGGTCGTCGATTTGGTTGGAGTCGAGCAGCGAGTTTATTGGCGCGCCGCCATAACCGAACACCTTCAGCCTGCTGACGTCGGAGAAGCCCCAACTTGAGGCCTCGGCCTGGGAGATTGAATACAATCCCGATTCGTCGACCTTGATTTTCACCCATCTGCCCGAGGCGAGAAGCGACTCCGAGGCATAATAGTCGGCACTGAGAGCATGCACCTCCGCCACCGCCGACGACAGCACTATGAGGAGCAGTGCCGCGGCACGTAACAATATATCGTTGAGTTTGTTGTAGACAGTCATCACAAAAGTGTATAATTATATCAATAATAACGCCCGGCACCGCCGCTTTATTGTACTAACTCCGCAAAATCGTGAACGGCGGCCACGGCCACGCTCCCCCCCGACGGGAGAAGCGGCACATCAGCTTGCCGCTCTTGGCATTATAAGGCATTGCATTGTGAATAAAAAATGTGAAAATGAGGCATATTCTTGGGGGCTTCGGGATTTATTAGTATTTTTGCAACTTAAAATAAATACAAAAAACAAATTTACGGTGGATACAAAGTATATTTTTGTGACTGGCGGAGTGGTTTCCTCCTTGGGTAAAGGAATTATTTCGTCGTCGTTAGCGCGATTGTTGCTGTCGCGCGGCTTTAAAGTGACAATTCAGAAGTTTGACCCCTACATCAATATTGACCCGGGTACGCTTAATCCCTACGAGCATGGTGAGTGCTATGTGACAGTCGACGGCCACGAGGCCGACCTCGACTTGGGGCACTACGAGCGCTTCACCAACATCCACACCTCGCGCGCCAACAACATCACTACCGGACGCATCTACCAGAGCGTAATCGACAAGGAGCGCCGCGGCGACTACTTGGGAAAGACGGTGCAGATAATTCCGCACATCACCGACGAGATAAAGCGCAACGTGAAGCTGCTCGGAAACACCGGGAAATACGACTTCGTCATCACCGAGATTGGAGGAACGGTGGGCGACATCGAGTCGTTGCCATTCCTTGAGGCGGTGCGACAGCTGCGCTGGGAGCTTGGGCAGAACTGCCTGTGCGTGCACCTCACCTACGTTCCTTTCATCAAGGCCGCCAAAGAGCTGAAGACGAAGCCCACGCAGCACTCGGTGAAGCAGCTTCAGGAGGTGGGAATCCAGCCCGACATCCTCGTGCTCCGCACCGAGAAGGAGATTCCTGCTTCGATTCTGCGCAAGGTGGCCCTATTCTGCAACGTGTCGGTCGACGCCGTAATTCAGTCAATCGACGTCCCCACAATCTATGAGGTGCCATTGACCATGCACCGCCAGCATCTCGACGAGATAGTGCTCAAAAAGACCAACACCCCATTCTCGGGCGAGCCCGACATGGCGAAGTGGAACCACTTCCTCGATAAGCTGCACGGAGCCACCGAGGTTGTGAAGATTGGTCTCGTGGGCAAGTATGTGGAGCTTCAGGACGCCTATAAGTCGATCAACGAGTCGCTTTTCCAGGCCGCTACCTACCACGACCACAAGCTCAACCTGCGCTACATCAGCTCGGAGAAGCTGAACGACGCCAACGTGGAGCAGCAGCTCGGCGAGTTGGACGGCGTAATCATAGCCCCGGGATTCGGACAACGCGGCATTGAGGGCAAATTCGTGGCTCTGAAATGGTGCCGCGAGCACGACGTGCCCACCTTTGGCATCTGCTTGGGAATGCAGTGCATGGTGATAGAGTTCGCCCGCAACGTGCTCGGTCTGGCCGAGGCCAACAGCACCGAGATGGACACAAAGACTCCCTACAACGTAATCGACCTTATGGAGGAGCAAAAGAGCATTTCCAACATGGGCGGAACAATGCGCCTCGGAGCATACCGATGCAAGCTCATGCCCAACTCCACGCCGGCAAAGGCATATCAATCCACCGAAATCGAGGAGAGGCACCGCCATCGCTTCGAGTTCAACAACGACTACCGCGAGCAATTCGAGCGCGCCGGCATGAAGTGCGTGGGCGAGAACCCCGAGACTCACCTCGTGGAGGTGGTGGAGCTGCCCGACAAGAAGTGGTTCGTAGGCACGCAGTATCACCCCGAGTACAGCAGCACGGTACTCGAGCCGAACCCGCTGTTCATGGACTTCATCCGTGCGGCCATCGAAAACAAGAAGCAATAATTACTGAGACTATAAAACGAATTTAGCAAAACATCACTGACTTTTAAGAATGGACAAAAACACGATTACCGGAATGCTGCTAATGGGTGCGGTGATTTTCGGTTTCATGTGGCTGAATCAGCCATCGGCAGAGGAGATTGCCAAGCAGCGCGAGGCAGCGCGTGTGGAGGCTGAGGCTGCCAAGACGGCTCAGGCACAGAACCTCGCCTCGGCTGCCGTCGACAGCATGGCCGATGCCGAGGTGGCTGCCTTGAAGCAGACCATAAAGGCCTACGGCGTGCTCGTGGGCGACACTGTGGGAGAGAAGGCCTACAGCCTGAAAAACGCCAATGCCGACCTCTTGCTGAAGGGCGAGAGCCTCACCGGAAGCCTGACGATAGCCGGCGGAGGTGTGGTCGACGTGGCCGAGGCTTTGAGCAAGACCACCGACAACGTGGTGCTGCACAACCGTGCCGTGACGGCGCTGAAGACGGCGGCAGGAGAATTTGTGCGCAATGGCAACTTCGCCCGTCACATGGCGGGAAGCGACACTGTGGTATCGCTACAGAACGACCTGGTGAAAATCGACATCGCATCGCGCGGTGGAGCTATCGTGAAGGCTACGCTGAAGCAATACGATGCCTACAACGCCGACCGGGTGGAGCTATTCGACGCAGCGACCAACGCCTACAGCTTTGTGCTCAACACCAACTCACAGCGCTTCGACACCAAGGACTTCTACTTTGAGCCCGTGGCTCTCGGCGACTCCGCAGTGCTAATGCAGCTCGATCTCGGCGGCGGCAGCAAGTGGGGACTGAAATACACGCTGCGCGAAGGTCACTACGACGTGAGAATGGAGGTGCTTCAGGAGAACATGGAGCGAATAATACCTTCCAACATCACCAACATGGACTTCTCGTGGACGCAGAAAATGAGCCGCCACGAGGCCGGAAAGATGTTTGAGGAGCGAAACTCGGCAATTTACTACAAATATACCGGCGGCGACGTGAAATACCTCAGCGAGAACAGCAGCGACGAGAAGCAGATGACCGACCGACTCAAGTGGATCAGCTTCAAGAACCAATTCTTCTCGAGCGTGCTGATTTGCGACGGTTCGTTCAATGGAGCTAAGATGCAAAGCGAGGTGATAGAGAAGAACTCGGCCGACTATCAGAACTTCCTGAAGAACATGGAGGTGCAGTCGACGCTCGACTATAGCTCAACCAACGCCAATCCGGCATCGTTCAACTTCTTCTTCGGGCCCAACCGCTACCACCTGCTGTCGTCATACGACGATATGATCGACACCGACGAGGATCTTGAGCTCACAAAGCTGATTCCGCTCGGCTGGCCCATCTTCCGATGGATAAACACCTGCATCATTATCCCGATTTTCGACTTCCTCGGCGGGTTCATCCCCAACTACGGCATCGTGATTCTGCTCATGACGCTTATCATAAAGCTCGCGCTGTGGCCTCTGATGCACAAGACCTACATGTCGCAGGCAAAGATGCGATTCCTCGCCCCCGACATAAAGGCCATCAACGAGAAATACCCTGGAAAGGAGAACGCCATGACACGCCAGCAGAAGATGATGGCGCTCTACAGTCAGGCAGGAGCAAGCCCATTCAGCGGATGCTTGCCTATGCTGCTCCAGATGCCATTCCTCTTTGCGGTGTTCACATTCTTCCCCTCGTGCATCGACCTGCGCGGCGAGTCGTTCCTGTGGGTACGCGACCTCTCGGCTCCCGACGCCATATTCTCGTGGAACGTGCAGATTCCGTTTATAACCAACTATTTCGGCAACCACATCAGCCTATTCTGCCTGCTGATGACCGTGACCAACATCATGTACACCCGCATCACCATGCAGTCGCAGGCAAGCAACGACTCCATGCCCGGCATGAAGTGGATGATGTATCTTATGCCGATAATGTTCCTCGTGTTCTTCAACAACTATGCGGCAGGTCTTAGCTACTACTACTTCCTCTCGCTGCTCTTCACCATTCTTCAGAACTTCGGCTACCGCCGATTCGTGAGCGAGGAGAAGATGCGACTCAAGATGGCCGAGAATGCCAAGAAGCCCAAGAAAAAGAGCGGATTCATGGCACGTATGGAGGAAATGCAGCGTCAGCAGCGCGCAATGCTCGAGGAGCAGAACCGCCGCAAGAACAACGGAAAGGGTCGCCACTGATTCCCGACACTCCACACCGCCTACCGACGGGCGAACGGACAATATTACGCACAAGAGGCCGGCTTACACCAATCACAGGCAGTAAGCCGGCCTACTTTTTCCCCTGACTACCGACCAATAGGCGCAAAACAGCCGCCGACGGGTGGAAAATGCAAAATTTGGCTAAAAAATGCGGTCACGTTGTGGGTTTACGAGCATAAATTCGTATATTCGCAGTGAATAAGTGCTTTTGCGCACTTCACTGATAGATTTTCAGCCCATTTCGGCTCTATCAATACTAACTTGATTTATTGTGTGATTATGAAACCATTGACCAATATACTATTAGTGGCGTATCTTATCGTCTACAGTTTCCTGCCTTTATTCGACGTGACACTCGACGGGGGTTGGAACGGACTTAAATACACTGCCGAGACCATATCCAATGCCGAGAGCCTCCTCAATGAGCTGTTCGCACTGCTGCCATTCGCCGTGGGATTCGGCGCGATAGCCATCAACTGCATGAAAAACCGATACTGGGGACTTGCCGTGGCGGCGCTGATATGCGTGGGGCTGTATTTCTACGCCGACGCCAAGGATTTCATTCACATTCAAGTGCCGCAGTTCTTCCACATAAAGGAACTGGGCATGGGATTCAACATCGGCTACGGGCTGCTGCTCGCCGCATTGGTGTCGGCAGTGCTGTCGGTGCTCCCATTCTCGTTCAATAAGTTCCTCGCCCGCGAGATTCGCACACTGCGCGGCAAGAAGGATTCCGACTAAAGGCACTCAAGCCGGCAGTTGATAAGATACACATGCCCCGACGCACGCGTCAGCGCCGTGTAGAGCCAACGGAAGAAGTCGAGCGACCGCATGGCATCGTCGGGAATAGAGCCCATATCGATAAACACATTCCGCCATTGTCCGCCCTGAGCCTTGTGGCAAGTCACGGCATAGCCGTATTTCACTTGCAAGGCATTGAAGTAGCCGTGCTTCTTCAGCGCGCGGTAGCGTGCGCGCTTGTCGCCGGTGAGCTCCTCGAGCACCGACATATACAGCATCTCGCCCTGCTCGCGGGTGAGCGCCGGAGTGTCGGTGGTCAGCGCGTCGAGAATCACGCGGGCGTCAATCTCCACGTCATGGTCGGGAAACTCGAGCGACACATCGGCGAAGCGGAAGCCATACATCTTGTGAGAGCCCCGCACGCGGCTCACGCGCGCCACGTCGCCATTGGCAATAAAGTCAATCTCCTCATAGTCCTCGCTCCAATAGTAATTGTTCTTAGCCACAAGCAGGCGGTCGCCGCTCACGAGCTCGTCCTCACGGTAGAGCACAGAGTTGCGCACACCAAGGTTGAAAAGCGTGGCGCGCTTGTTGGAACGGGTGATGATAATAGTCTCGGATATCCCGTCGCGGTCGTAGCAGTCGGATATTTTCTCAATAAGATACTCCCCCGAAAGCACCTCTATGTCGTCGTAGCCCTCGATGCGCAAGCGAGGCTGCCGCAGCTCCCGCAACATGCCCGAGCGAAACTGCCCTATTGCGTTACGCAGGCGCGTGGCATTGTCGAGGATTCCCGAGCCGCCGCCCTGACGCACCACATCGGTCAAGGTGAAGCCGAATACCGACAATCCGTAGCCCGACAGCACTTTGGCGTCGAGCGCCGGACTCTCGTCGAATCCCACAGGCGGCAGCTGCGCCGTGTCGCCGAGCATTATCAGGCGGCAGTTGGTGCCGGCATACACATAGTGCACAAGGTCGTCGAGCAGGCGTCCCGTGCCGAATGCCGCACCCTCAGCCGGGGCATTGCCCACCATCGACGCCTCATCGACGATGAAAAAAGTGTCGGTGTGCTTATTGTCGGCGATTGCAAAATTGCCATACTCGGGCGAGTAGCTCCTCTGGCGGTAAATTTTGCGGTGAATGGTATATGCAGGGCTGCCCGAATAGGCTGAGAACACCTTTGCGGCACGTCCGGTGGGCGCCAAGAGCACCGTCTTGCGATTAAGATGCCCGAGCGTCCGCACGAGGGCTCCGGTCATCGACGTCTTGCCCGTCCCGGCATAGCCGTTGAGCAAGAACACCGAGTCGGAGGGCGACGTGAGGCAGAAACGCGCGAAAGCGGCAATAAGCGTGGTCTGCGCCTCATTAGGGGCGTAGTCGAGAAATCCGATCATTATCTCGCCGAATCTCAGCAGTTGCGCATCGTGAATGCCATTTTCGCTCATATCCTTTGTAAAAATCAGTGTTTTAATATATTTGTGCCCTGCGCCACGGCGTGCTCACGGCCTATCAGCCACAAAAATATGCAAAAAAATGCTGCCAACAGCCGGCTCACGGCAGAAAAATTCACGTTGCCGATTATTTTCGGCTAAAATTTGGATTAGTGAATAATTATTCCTATCTTTGGAACACAATAATCATAAACTTAAAAAAACAACTTATTCAACTAACTTAAAAACATTTACAACATGAAAAAAAGATTACTTAGCGCTTTGTGCACGCTGCTTTGCCTATTCGGCGTGTCGCAAATGGCAAGCGCGCTCAATCCCTACGCCTACGGATTGAAAGCATCTGCCCCCGACGAGAACGGAATCGTAACAGTGAACTACAGCCTGAACGACAACAACGATGGCACCTGCAAGGTTGTCATCAATTTCTACAAAGGCGAGACTTACGTTTTGGGCGTGAGCGGAACCAACAATGTGGGTGAGAACACCGTGCAAGTAAACACCGCCGATTTCTTCGACTTCGGTGAATTCACTTGGAACGTGACAGTTACAGGCGAAACCGTAGCCGCTCCCACCGAGCACAGCAAGAGTTATAGATTCTATCACCCGGCAGGTGTAGCAGTTGATCGCAACCCGGCAAGTCCTCACTATGGACGCATCTATGTAACTGAGGCAATGACAACCACAAGCGCAACTTATGTGAGCCATGTGACCGGTCAAGGTCTTTATGTATTCGACCCGCTGCTAAATCCTGTGCTCAATGCAAATGGAGAACAGGGATATAAGGGAGGAATGGATATAACATCAAAATTCCCCGGTACTACGACCAATAGCTATGACCCGCGTCGCATCCGCATCTCAAACGACGGACGCGTGTTCATCAGTCGCCAAACCTTCGGAGTTTCGCCTGTATATGAGGTGAATCCTGACGACCTGAACGCTGATTTTACTCCGGTTTTCAAAAATTTCACTTTAGATGAAAATACACAAAACCTCCTCGATGCAGAAGGCAATTTTATGGCAACATCGAATTGCGGTTTCGACCTTAAGGGTGAAGGAGAGAACCTGAAGCTGCTCCTGCTCTCAGGTAATAAAAATGGGATTAAACCTGCACAATCAGGCTATAGATGCGATGAATATAACCTTGGCACAGCCACTGAGTGGACCACAATTCCATCAAAGAACATAGATGTGCTTTCCGGTCAATACTCAATTAACTATATGGGTACCAGTGTTGCTTACGACAACGAAGGCGGAATTTGGTACAGCCAATATAGAGGCACCCCATCCGACTCAGAACCTGCACTTGTACATGTGAATGCCGAAGGCGTGGAAGATTATAAGAACACCACTATGGTAGCACGCCAAGCAGGTATAGCCTTCAGCCCCGACTTCAAGTACCTTGCAATCGCCAATGCTCCAAAAAAGGTGGGTATCTATACAATAACAAAAGACGAAGCCAACAAACCGGTACTGATTCTTGAATATGAGTTTGCCACCAATATCGGGTCAAACTGCAACGACATAGCATGGGACCTTGCCAACAACCTCTACATTGTCGGTAACTCAAGCGAGTACCTCAAGGTGTTCGCACTGCCTCGCGAGAGCGGTGACGTGACTACTCCCGCCGTTGGCACTATCAGCGTGCCGGAGCCTCTGCCCGAAGAAATGTATCTCATTGGCACTACAGCCGAGAACTATCAGTGGAGCCCTAACGACCGCACCAACCCGATGACAAAGACAAGCGCAGGCGTGTTTGAGCTCAACGATGTGACAATCTACTCAAGCGGAACCTACGGCTACATAGCATTCACCGCCACTCCGGGTGAGACTTGGGAGATTTGCAACAGCCACCGCTATGGTCCTTCTACGATGGACACCAAGCTCGCCGTTGGCGACAACGCAATCTGCCGCATCGCCGATGGCTCTTACGCCGTTGACCCGGGCACTTACAGCTTCAAGCTCGACCTGAACACAGGCGTACTGACCGTTACAGAACAGAAAGAACCTGTTGTTTATCCGGAAGTACTCTATGCAATAGGATCATTCAACGACTGGAGTTCTACCGACGATAGCCACCCAATCAAATTGATTAACGAAGGCGAAGGCAAATATGAAGGCACAGTGCCATTAGTAAGCGGTGGGAACTGGTTTACATTCGGAAGCGTGCTTAGCAGTGATTGGAAGGTCTTCAACGCCAATAGATTCGGACCGATAGCCGATGGCGTGGAATTGGCACTGAACACTCCCGGCATGATTATCAAGACTGCCGACAATGCATTTAAGTTTAATGCTACTGAGGCATTCACAGCCAAGATATCCATCGACCTTGAGGCCGGCACAATCCTTGTCACGAAAGCCACAGGCACCGAGAGCGTGGAAGTGGCAGCAGCCAAGATAGTGGCAGGAGCAGGTGAAATCAGCGTGGTGGGCGAGGCTCAGAGCATCGAAGTGTACACCATAGGCGGTTCACTCGTCAGCACGGGCGAAACCACAGTAGCCTGCCCGGCAGGAATCTACGTAGTGGTTCTCGACGGCAAGGCCACAAAGGTAGTTGTCAGATAACCCGACCGTAGCTCACGAGCGACAATATCAAGAGGTGCCCCGCAATGGAGCACCTCTTTTTTCACAAAAACCGGCGGGAAATGCATCAAGAATAGCCTCACAACCACTGCCATAGCCATCGGTGGGAGTGAAAAAAGCGACAAAGCCTCTTGAAATCGCTGCATTTTGCACTATATTTGCACTTAAATAACTTATATCTCTACTTTACCTATATGATTAAGAAAATGTTTCTAACTATCGCGGTTGCCGCAGCCACGGCATTGGGCACCGTAGCCGGAAACGCGCCGCAGGTGCGCACCGTCAATGGCATCCTCGAGGGCGAGGAGTGCTCGGGAGTAAAAGTCTTCAAGGGCATACCGTTTGCAGCCGCCCCGGTGGGCGAACTGAGATGGAAGGCCCCACAGCCTGCCAAGAACTGGGATGGCGTACGCAAGGCGGTGAGCTTCGGCCCCAACCCGATGCAGGAGAACATCTTCGGCGACATGATGTTCGGCACCGACGAGATGAGCGAGGACTGCCTCTATCTCAATATCTGGACGCCCTCGAAGACGAGCGACGAGGGGCTGCCGGTGTTCATATACTTCAATGGCGGCGGACTGATGGCAGGCAGCGGCAGCGAGCCGAGATATGCCGGCATGACGCTCGCCCGAAATGGCATAATCGCCATCACCGCCAACTATCGCGAGGGAATTTTCGGATTTTTCGCACATCCCGAGCTGTCGGCCGAGACTTCCTACAAGGGTTCGGGCAATTACGGCTTCCTCGACCAGGTGGCAGCAATAAAATGGGTGAGGGAGAATATCGCCGCATTCGGAGGCGACCCGCATCGCATCACCATCATGGGCGAGTCGGCGGGCTCAATGTCGGTGAGCGCGCTCATGGCATCGCCGCTGAGCCGCCAACTGATAGCTCAGGCAATGGGCTCGAGCGGCTCGGTGCTCGGACGCGACAAGTGGCCCACTCTCGCCGAGGCCGAGAAAGCCGGTGTGGAGAAGATGAGGAGCATGGGCTACAACAGCATTGCCGACCTGCGTAAGCTGCCGGCCGCCGAGTTGATGCGCATTGCCGCAGTGAGAGGCGTGCCCATCTACAACATCGACGGTTATTTCATGCCAAAGCAGCCTATCGACATATTCGCAGCCGGTGAGCAGGCTCGTGTGCCATGCCTCATAGGCAACAACAACGCAGAGATGTCGCCCGCAATGTTCCTCATGGGCAAAGCCCCTACGATTGCCAACCTCTCTCCGGCAGTAGAGCAATGGTTCGGGATGCCTGCGAGCCGCATTCTGCCCGAATATGGCATCCATAGCGATGCCGATATCATGATGCGACAGGGTTATGAGCTTGCCGGCGACATGTTCATCGCCTACTCAACATGGAAATGGCTCAACATGCAGCAAGCCACAAGCGATGCTCCGGTGTACCGCTATCTATACTGCCATCCGCGCCCGCCGATGGTGATGAAAGGCATGGAGGCCGGTCTCGCAGGAGGTGTGAGGGAGAAAGCATCCGACGCTCCCGCAGTGCCCGAGACTCCGGGCGCCGTGCACTCTGCCGACATCGAGTATCAGATGGGCAACCTGCCAACCAACACCGTGTTCGACTGGAAGGCCGAAGACTATGCTGTGTCGGAGATTTTCGTGAAATTCTTCGTCAACTTTATCACCCACGGCAACCCCAACGGGCTCGGACTCCCCGCATGGACGCCCATCAACGGCAAGAAGGCGGCACCTGTGATGATAATCGACGTGAACAGCCGCGAGGAGGTGAACAGTGCCACCGAGGCACGATACAGGCTTATCGACGCCAATTTCAACGCCACGCGATAGATTGCAGGCTGCCATAAATGGCCAATCAGGCCTTTTCATTCATAAAAAAGCGAAATAGCGGTTCTATTTCGCTTTTTATGAGTAATTTTGCAAAAAATTCCCAACCAACATTTTTTTAGCGATGATTTCCTATCCGAATGCCAAGATTAATCTTGGACTCAACATAGTGAGCCGCCGCGCCGACGGCTACCACGACATCGAGACGGTGTTCTACCCCATCGACCTCACCGACATCCTCGAGGTGGTGCCGGCCAAGGGCGACGACGCCACCCTGACTACCTACGGCCGCGCCATCGACTGCCCCGTGGAGAAGAACTTAGTGATGAAGGCATTCCGCCTGATGCAGCGCGAGTGTGGCGCCCCGCTTGCCGATATCTACCTCGACAAGATTATCCCCGACGGGGCGGGACTGGGAGGAGGCTCGGCCGACGCTGCATTCACCATGCTTGCGGTGAACGAGATGTTCGGACTCGGAGTGCCCGCGGAGCGGCTTGCAGCCCTCGCGGCCACGATAGGAGCCGACTGCCCCTTCTTCATCTACAACCGCCCGATGATGGCCACGGGAATCGGCGACGTGCTCACCGACGTGGACCTCACGCTGAGGGGCTACAGGATGCTGCTTGTCAAATCCGACGAGATATCGGTGCCTACGGCGCTCGCCTACAGCCGGGTCACGCCCAAGCCATCCGACACTCCAATAACCGAGATTCTGCGCCGCCCCATTGCCGAATGGCAGGGAGCGCTGAAAAACGACTTTGAGCCAAGCGTGTTCGCCTCATTCCCGCAACTCGCCGAGGTGAAGGCCGAAATGCTGCGCCACGGCGCGCTCTATGCGGCAATGTCGGGCTCAGGCTCCTCGATTTTTGGCATTTTCGATAGTGCCAATATGGCAGACAAGGCCGACTTCGCCAAGTTTGGCAACATTTTTGATATACAACTATAGAATAATTTATGATTATGGCACACGACAAAGATAAATCAACAGAGAAAAAGGGTGTTGACACCCCCGACAACGAGAATTTGAGCAACAAGCCGGAAGAAACAGCCGACGCTACAGCCGACGCTACAGAAACCGGCAGCGAGGAGCCTACGCCCGAAGCCAAAATAGCCGACCTTGAGCAGCAATTGGCAAAGGAGAAGCAGGAATACCTCTTCCTGATGGCGGAATTCGACAACTTCCGCAAGCGCACGATGAAGGAGAAAATAGAGATTATGAAGAATGGCGCCGAAAAGGCTATGAGCGACATCCTGCCGGTAATCGACGACTTCGAGCGCGCGCTTCAGGCTATGGGCGAGCAGACCGACGTCGACAGCCTGCGTGAAGGCGTGGAACTTATCTACAACAAGTTCATAAAGTATCTCGAAGCCAACGGCGTGAAGGCCATCGACTCCAACAAGGCTGAGTTCGACACCGAGCTGCACGAGGCAGTAGCCAACTTCCCCACTCCGGAGGAGGAGCTGAAGGGCAAGGTTATCGACACAGTGCAGAAAGGATACAAAATCAACGACAAGGTACTCCGCCACGCCAAAGTAGTGGTGGGACAATAAACTCCACGGATAATTGTGATTTGACAACAAGACAACACATAAGTTTCAGTTGACAATGGAAAAAAGAGACTACTACGAAGTGCTTGGCGTATCGAAAAACGCCACTGCCGACGAATTGAAGAAGGCTTACCGCAAAAAAGCCATCCAGTATCACCCCGACCGCCAGCAAGGAAAGAGTGACGAGGAGAAGAAGGAGGCCGAGGAGAAATTCAAGGAGGCAGCCGAGGCCTACGACGTGCTCAGCAATCCCGACAAGCGCGCTCGCTACGACCAGTTTGGCCACAATATGGGCAATATGGGAGGCGGCGGTTTCGGCGGCTTCAGTGGCGGCGGCATGTCGATGGACGACATTTTCTCGCACTTCGGCGACATATTCGGCGACGTGTTTGGAGGTGGCGGTTTCGGCGGATACCGCAGTGGAGGCTCACGCCGTGCCAACCGCGGCTCCGACCTGCGCGTGAAGGTGCGCGTGAACCTCAAGGACGTGGCTCACGGCGTGGAGAAAAAACTGAAAATTCCTCACTACGTGGCTTGTGAGCACTGCCACGGCACTGGTGCCAAAGACGGCACAGCATTCCAGACGTGCAGCAACTGTCATGGCACGGGTGTGGTGACTCAGGTACGCCAGACGATGCTCGGCGTGATGCAGACGCAGGGCGCATGCCCCACATGCGGCGGCGAGGGCAAAATCATCACCGAGAAGTGTCCGCACTGCGCCGGCGAGGGAATTGTGCGCCAAGAGGACATCATCACAGTGAAGATTCCCGCCGGAGTGAGCGAGGGCATGACACTGAGCATGGCCGGCAAGGGTAATGCCGCACGCCGCGGAGGAGTGCCAGGCGACCTGCTTATAGTGATTGAGGAGGAGAAGGACGCCGAATTGCAGCGCGAGGACAACAACCTTATATACAACCTCATACTCGACTTCCCGACTGCCGTATTCGGCGGCAAGGTGGAAGTGCCGACTATCGACGGACGCGCACGCCTCAACATCGACCCCGGCACACAACCGGGAAAGATACTCCGACTTCGCGGCAAGGGTCTCCCCTCGCCCGACGGCTACGGCAAGGGCGACATGCTCGTGAACATAATGGTCTACGTGCCACAAAACCTCACCGACGAGGAGCGCAAGGCCATAGAGAAGCTCAAAGGCTCGGCCAATATGACGCCATCGGAGAGCGAGAAGCGCAACATCTTCTCACGCCTGCGCCACCTTTTCACCTGACGCATGGCAGGAGCGAGACTCATTTTCCACAAAAAAATTACAACTAAACGGGATGCCGCAAACAATCACACTGCGGCATCCCGCTTGTTTTTCGGCACACAAGCCATCGACAACAAGCAATATACATAATGCAATTCCTCAATTTCACTTCTCAACCGAAAAATCAAAGAATTACAGCAAAATATGACAACAAAATGTAGCCTGACCTGAATGGGAAATGCCGGAGCGGATTTGGTGATATTGGGAAAATTAACTAATTTTGCAACCTGAATCTATCAAGTATAAGAACATAAAACATATTATATGGGAGGCTTCTTTGGAACTGTCGCAAAAACGGCTTGCAGAGCCGATTTATTCTATGGTACTGACTACAATTCTCATCTTGGCACGCGCCGCGGCGGTATGGTGACCTACGATGAGTCACTCGGCTTCCGCCGATCGATTCACAACCTCGAGAGAACCTATTTCCGCACAAAATTCGAGAATGAGCTCGACAAATTCTCGGGCAACTCGGGAATAGGAGTCATCAGCGACACCGACCCTCAACCCATAATCTTCAATTCACATCTCGGACGTTTCGCTATTGTCACCGTGGCTAAAATCGCTAATCTCGATGAGCTTGAAAAACGGTTGCTTAGCGAAAATTTTCATTTTGCGGAGCTGAGTTCGGGAGCCACCAACCCCACCGAGCTCGTGGCACTGCTCATAACACAGGGCAAAAGTTTCACCGATGGCATTGAGAACGTGTTCAATAGCGTGAAGGGCTCTTGCTCAATGCTGATTCTCACCGAGAACGGCATCATTGCCGCACGCGACAAGCTTGGCCGCACGCCTATCGTGGTGGGCAGGAAAGATGGCGCCTACGCAGTGTCGAGCGAGTCGACGTGCTTCCCGAATCTCGATTATGAAATCGATAGATTCTTAGGCCCGGGCGAGATAGTGAGAGTCACCGCCGACGGCATCGAGCAACTTCGCGCTCCCGGCGAGGAGATGCAGATTTGCTCCTTCCTGTGGGTGTACTACGGATTCCCCACCTCATGCTACGAGGGCCGGAACGTAGAGGAGGTGCGATTCAAGTGCGGAGTTGAGATGGGAAAGACCGACGAGTCGGACGTAGACTGTGCCTGCGGCATCCCCGACTCAGGCGTCGGTATGGCGCTTGGCTACGCCGAGGGCAAGGGCGTGCCCTACCACCGTGCAATAGCCAAATACACGCCCACATGGCCTCGCAGCTTCACACCGAGCGACCAGTCGATGCGCTCGCTCGTGGCGAAGATGAAGCTGATTCCCAACCGAGCCATGCTCGAGGGCAAGCGCCTGCTGTTCTGCGACGACTCGATAGTGCGCGGCACGCAGCTTCGCGACAACGTGAAGGTGCTCTACGACTACGGCGCACGCGAGGTGCACATGCGCATTGCCTGTCCGCCGCTCGTCTATGGATGTCCGTTCATTGGATTCACGGCATCGAAGAGCGACATGGAGCTGATCACGCGCCGCATCATCAAGGAGTTTGAGGACGATGCCAACAAGAACCTCGAGAAATACGCCACCACCGATTCCCCCGAATATAAACGCATGGTCGAGGAGATTCGCCGGCGTTTCGGACTGACGTCGCTGCGCTTCAACACCATTGAGACCCTTATCAAGGCAATAGGATTGCCGAAATGCAAGGTCTGCACGCACTGCTTCGACGGCTCAAGCCACTTCTGAGCAATCTCACCTCACATCCACGCAACTATGCGATATTCAGGCCCGGAATTCCGCACTTTGCGGCTATTTCGGGCCTCACTGCGTGCATAAGCTCATTGTTGTTCACATTGTTGTTCACAACATTTCACCGCAAAAAACATTTTGATATTATTGTGATATTAGAATAATTTACTATATTTGCGTCAGAATTTACAAATCAGACGTTATGAATCCGAGAAAACTGATATTCAGCTCCGAGTCGTTGGAAGTAATATGGATTGTCTACTGCCTGTATTATGTGATTTTCATAGAGCGAATGCACTGGCAGGAACCGAAAGTCATCACTATACTCACCATGATATTAATGCTGTGGTGCATCATCAGCGATGTGCTCAACATAGTGTCGAGTTTCAAGACTTTGAATTTGAATCAAAAGCTGAGGCACATATTACGCATTGTATTCACCACAATCATTCTCGTGAGCACATTTATTGGCAGAATACTATTAATACATTATATATTTGTTTGACGCAATGAAAACGAAAACCGAGGAACGATTAGTGATAGTGGCTGAGAGTGTGGCGGCAGGATGCATAGGTATGTTGGCAGCACTGAGCGGCGACACCGCACTGCCGGCAGCAGTGGGAGCCATAGTGGAGATAGCGGCATTTGCCGTATTGGTGGTGATGGCACGCAATCTCTACCGCTTTCGCGACGAGCGACACCCGCTGCTTCGCTTCGACCGCCTGCTGTTCACAGGTATAGCACTGGGCATTCTCATATACACGCCATTGCGCATCGCCGGCATCATGTAGCGCCCGATGTGGCAGAAATTGTCATTACTGAATCGTTGATTAAGCCCTAAAGACACAGATTAGGCGATCATAGGCGAAAGGCTATCGGCAGGAAGCATCGCACGTGCACCGCAGTGTTGCCAATCTTGCCGGCTTTCCACTTAGGCATCTCGCTGATAACGCGCACCGCCTCGCGGTTCAGACTGCGGTTGCCCGCTCCCCGCACCACCGAAATATGGCTCACGCTGCCGTCGGGACTCACAATGAAGCTGCACAGCACGCGGCCCTCAATCTTCTTGGTGTAGGCATCGTAGGGATACTCACGGGTCTGGTTTATGAAATTGACAAGAGCGCAATCGCCGCCCGGGAACTGCGGCTGCTCGTCGACATAATCGTACTCATAGATAATCTCCGAATATGGAGCCTGGGTCCGCGACATCGGATTGCAATTGTTCACGCGCTTCACCTGAGCCATCATCGGAAAGACCAAAACACTCAACACCACAACAAGCATATTACGGCCAAATGCAGACTGAATAGCCACAGCTGAAGCCGCCTTAGAGGCTGTATGCCCAAGCCGGCCGCCAACTTTATTTATGTGATAACAGATGCGCATAGTCGTTAATATAAATGATTATGTTTTTTAACAAACCATTGTCTTTAAGACGAATCGGTTACAAAATTAAGGCAGTAAATGAAAAATGCAATATTAAAGGCCCCGTATTTGTGCTTGATTAATATTGTTTGCACATTTTTTGCAAAAACGCCGATTTGTGCTCATTCTCAATAACTAAAATTTAGTTAACTTGCCGTAGCACGTTTTGTACATTTCGGTCACATAGTCACCCTAATGCCTATTTTTTTAGCTCTTGATATACTATCAGAGGCTGTTTCACGTTTTAGTTATTAGGTAATTATGCTAAAAATGAGAATCAGGCAACGGATATCACATATTTTGCTTGTCGCCATGGTAGGACTCACAGCCTACGCCGACGATGGGACAACGGCCTACGAATTTCTGAGCGTATCGCCGTCGTCGCGCGTGTACGGGCTTGGTGGTCACAACCTTACGATTATCGACGATGACATCAACCTTGTGGAGCAGAACCCTGCCCTACTCGGCCCGGAGTTCAGCCGTCAGCTCGGCGTGAGCTATATGCGCTACCTCGGCAACAGCAATTTCATGAGCGCTTCGTTCGGCAACGGCATCAATGAGCATAGCGCATGGGGAGTGCGCGTGCAATATTTCGGCTATGGAAAGATGACAGCAGCCGAGGCCGACGGCACGATAACCGGCACCTTCAGCCCTAATGACGTGGCGGTGAGCGGAATCTACTCGCACGACATCACCGACCGCCTACGTGGAGGCATAGCGCTGAAAATGGCATCATCCAACTACGCCGATTACTCGGCATTCGCCATCTGCACCGACCTCGGAATCAACTACTTCAATCCTGAGAGCGACCTGTCGCTATCGCTCGTGCTGAAAAACCTCGGAGGACAGGTGAAAAAATTCAACGACAACTACAACAGCCTGCCCTGGGACATACAGATGGGCTTATCGCAGACGCTGTCATCTCTCCCGCTGCGCATATCAATAACCGCCACCAACCTGCGCCGGTGGAAAATGCCTTATATGGAGCAAGAGGACAAGAACTCCACCACGTCGGCACTTGTGGAGAAAAGCTCATTTATGAGCAACCTTTTCCGCCACTTGACATTTGCCGTGGAGCTGTTGCCTTCCGACAAGTTCTACATCGGACTTGGCTACGACTACCGCACGCGCACCGACATGACGACTTACTCACGCAATTTCATATCGGGATTCTCGCTCGCAGCAGGAATGAAGACACGTTCGATGGGCTTCGGACTTGCGCTTGCCCAACCACACGTCGGCGGCACCTCGTTCATGCTCAATATGACCATATCAATCGCCGAGCTGATGAAATAGCCGCCACAAATCCCCCTGAAAAAGAAACAATGACTATGGATAATTCATGCTACATCATATCGCAGGAGGCGTCGGCACTCGACGCACTGCGCAAGCTGAATGAGCTTTCGGGCAAGGCGATGACACTCTTTGCCACCGACGAGGCTCACCGACTCGTGGGTACGCTCACCGACGGCGACATACGCCGCAGCCTGATTGCCGGCGCACAGCTCACGACACCGGTGAGCGAAATCATGCACCGCAATTTTGCGGCTTTCCGCAGCGAGGTGCCTCAAATCGCCGAAATCCGCGACATCCGCAAGCGCCACATCACACTCGTGCCTCACCTTAATGCCGACGGCACGCTGTGCCGGCTCTACGACTTCTCGGTGTATCACTCCATTCTGCCTATCGACGCCGTGCTTATGGCGGGCGGGAAGGGCGAGCGTCTGCGCCCGATGACGCTCGAAACGCCAAAACCTCTTTTGGAAATCGGGGGGAAGTGCATAATCGACTACAATATCGAGGCTCTTGCCCGCAATGGTGTGAACAATATAAGCGTCACCGTGAACTATCTTGCCGAGAAAATAGAGCGGCATTTTGCCGAGCCTGTAGCCGGCGTGAAGGTGCGATGCGTGAAGGAGCCTTGCCGACTCGGTACCATAGGCTCGCTGACACTCGTCGACAGCCTGACCAACGACACCGTGCTGCTGATGAACTCCGACCTCCTCACCAACATCAACTTCGAGGAGATGTTTCTCACACACATCGGGGCCGACGCCGACCTCACGGCTGCCGTGATTCCCTACATGGTGTCGGTGCCATACGCCATTTTCCGCACTGAGGGCAACGACGTGCGCGGTCTTGAGGAAAAGCCTACCTACAACTACTATGCCAACGCAGGAATCTACATGATAAAGCGCCGTTGGCTCGACATAATTCCTCGCGGCGAATACTACGACGCCACCGACTTCCTCGACGCCCTCATCGAGCGCGGATGCCGGGTGCGCCAATTTCCCATCAACGGCACTTGGATAGACATCGGCTCGCCCGACGACTTCCGTGCAGCCCAAGACCTCATGTCGCACCACCCAATCTCATTCTGAATTTAACATACCGGACAGCTTGGAGGCAAAACTATGCAAGTATAATTGCGCTTCGCATTAGATTTACCAAATATTTTCCTTATATTTGTTTTCATAATTCATCTAAAAACAATTAACACAAGTCATTTTTTTAACAGCATTTCTTATGAAAAGACTGACTTTGCTTTCAGTGCTTATAATGGCACAAAGCATCATCTACACAGCATTAGCAAAGGACCGCAATATCGTCTACAGCGACAATCAGGTGCGGTTCACCGTGATCACCGACGGGACGGTGCGTATGGAGTATGCCCCCGACGGGCAATTCACCGACAACAAATCGCTGATTGCCGTCATCCGCGAGTACGACAAGGTCGACTACACCGTGAAGACCGGCTCGTGGATTGAAATCACCACTCAGGCGATTAGGCTGCGCTACAAAAAGGGCAGCGGAGCCTTCACCGAGAAGAACCTCGTGATAACCTCGGCGCAGAACAAAAAAGGCTCCTTCAGGTTCACATGGAAGCCCGGAATGAAGCAGACGGCCAATCTAAAGGGCACTTTCAGAACTCTCGACAACTACAATGGCGACGTGCGCATCAAGGACACGCCCGAGGGTAAGAAAGGAGAGCGCATGGAGATTGAGGACGGCGTGATAGCTCGCGACGGGTGGACGCTTATCGACGACTCCAAAGGGCTGCTATTCGATGGCTCCACCGACTGGGACTGGGTTACTGAGCGCAAGTCGGCCGATGGACAGGACTGGTATTTCATGGCCTACGGGACCGACTATAAGCGCGCGCTGAAGGACTATACCACCTTCGCAGGCAAGATGCCGCTGCCTCCTCGCTACGCATTCGGCTACTGGTGGTCGCGCTGGTGGATGTATTCCGACACCGAGCTGCGTGAGCTCGTCGACGGTCTGCGCAACTATGGCTTCCCACTCGACGTGCTCGTGCTCGACATGGACTGGCACTACACCGACAAAGGCCGTGGCGGGTGGACCGGATGGACTTGGAACAAGGAGCTGTTTCCCGACTATCGCGGACTGCTAAAGGACCTGAACGACGACCACCTGAAGGTGACACTGAACGTGCATCCCGCAAAAGGCGTGAAATACTATGAGGAGAAGTACCCCGAGATGGCCCGTGCCATGGGCATCGACCCGGCCTCGAAAAAGACAGTGGAGTTTCTCGCTTCCGACAAGAAGCAGATGACAAGCCTTTTCGACATCATCCTGAACCCTATGATGAGCGACGGCGTGGGATTCTGGTGGCTCGACTGGCAGCAGCATATCTTCGACAAGAAAATCACCACACTGAAAAACACGTGGTGGATAAGCCGCTGCTTCTTCACCGACATGGAGCTGAAGACCGACAGGCGACCGATTATCTACCATCGCTGGAGCGGACTCGGCAACCACCGCTATCAGGTGGGATTCTCGGGCGACGCCATAATCTCTTGGAAATCGCTCGACTTCCAGCCCTACTTCAACAGCACCGCCTCCAACGTGCTCTATGGCTACTGGAGCCACGACATTGGAGGATTCAGAGGCGACAGCATCAACCCTGAGATGCATGCCCGATGGATGCAATTCGGCGCCATGAGCGGCATCATGCGCACTCATTCCACCAAAAAGACGTCGCTCAACAAGGAGCCGTGGGCATTCACAAAGGCCTATTGCGACATCTACCGTGCGGCAGTGCGCCAGCGCTACACGATGGCTCCCTATATCTACACTATGGCCCGCAAAGCCTACGACGACGGCATAGCGCTTTGCCGCCCGATGTACTACGACTATCCTACGGCCGAGGAAGCCTACACGTTCCGCAACGAGTATATGTTTGGCGACCGGATGCTCGTATCGCCCATAACTACGCCGATGGAGGGCAACTTCTCGGTTCAGAAGACGTGGCTGCCCGAAGGCGAGTGGTATGAGCTGTCGACAGGCGCCATGGTTGCAGGCGGAGGCGTGGTGGAGCGCAAATATGCCATCGATGAGTATCCCGTGTTCGTGAAGGCAGGCTCCATCCTCCCATTCTATAACGAAGATGTGCAGAACCTTCAAGGCAACGACGAGGAAGTGGTGGTGACGGTGTTCCCGGGCAACGAAGGCGGCAAGTTCTCCATGTATGAGGACAATGGCGACGACCAGAAGTATGCCACCGAGTATGCCACCACGGCACTCACCAACGTCATCGACGGAAACACTCAGACGGTAACCATAGGCGCGCGCCGCGGCAGCTACAAGGACATGCCGGCACGCCGCAAGTTCAGCCTGAAGCTGCTGAGCCGCTTCATCCCGGCTTCGGTCACCGTGAACGGAAAGCCTGCACGTTGCAGCTACGACGGCGAGGACTTCGCCGTGCTCGTGGAGATTCCCGAGACCGACTGCTCGGTGGAGAAAGTGGTGAGGATAACCTACGCCGAGACGGCTCAGAGCCTCGACGGAATGAAAGGCATCTCGCACCGCCTTGTCAAAGCGCTCGGCGACGTGAAATATCACAAGGCGCGCATCACATTCAAGGCTGAGTTCACGCTGCTTGGCAGCCTCAGCTCGGCAATGTACTACGCCCGCGAGAACCAACCCGACATTGTGTCAAAATTCATCGCCAACTATAACAACATGCCTGAGGTGATAAAGATTCAGGAGCTGAACGATGACCAAAAGAACAGATTCCTCGACGCTATCGACTGGACGCCGATTGCCAAATAGCGAAAGCCAAGTTTTTTGCTTTATCACGATTAATTCTTATCTTTGTGTCGTAATTTACCTGAACTTATAACTGAAATTTTTTTATCGTTTTTCTCATGAAAAGACTGACACTATTAGCTGTGCTGCTGATGGCACAGAGTTTTCTGACGATGGCTTTTGCCAAGGAGCGAAACATCGCCTACAGTGACAATCAAGTGCGGTTCACGGTGATCACCGAAGGAACGGTGCGACTGGAATATGCCCCCGACGGCAATTTCACCGACAACCAGTCGTTTATGGCCGTCAATCGCGAGTACGACAAGGTCGACTATAAAGTAAAGACCGGCTCGTGGATTGAAATCACCACTCCGGTGCTAAAGCTGCGCTACAAGAAGGGCAGCGGAGCCTTCACCGAGAAGAACCTCGTGATAACCTCGGCACAGAACAAAAAAGGCTCCTTCAGGTTCACATGGAAACCCGGAATGAAGCAGACTGCCAATCTCAAGGGCACTTTCCGAACCCTCGACACCTACGACGGCGACATCCGCACAAGTGATACTCCCGAGGGCAAGAAAGGTGAGCGCATGGAGATTGAGGACGGCGTGATAGCTCGCGACGGATGGACGCTTATCGACGACTCAAAGAGCCTGCTTTTCGATGGAGCCACCGACTGGAACTGGGTGACCGAGCGCAAGTCGGCCGATGGACAGGACTGGTATTTCATGGCCTACGGGACCGACTATAAGCGCGCGCTGAAGGACTATACCACCTTCGCAGGCAAGATGCCGCTGCCTCCTCGCTACGCATTCGGCTACTGGTGGTCGCGCTGGTGGATGTATTCCGACACCGAGCTGCGTGAGCTCGTCGACGGTCTGCGCAACTATGGCTTCCCACTCGACGTGCTCGTGCTCGACATGGACTGGCACTACACCGACAAAGGCCGTGGCGGGTGGACCGGATGGACTTGGAACAAGGAGCTGTTTCCCGACTATCGCGGACTGCTAAAGGACCTGAACGACGACCACCTGAAGGTGACACTGAACGTGCATCCCGCAAAAGGCGTGAAATACTATGAGGAGAAGTACCCCGAGATGGCCCGTGCCATGGGCATCGACCCGGCCTCGAAAAAGACAGTGGAGTTTCTCGCTTCCGACAAGAAGCAGATGACAAGCCTTTTCGACATCATCCTGAACCCTATGATGAGCGACGGCGTGGGATTCTGGTGGCTCGACTGGCAGCAGCATATCTTCGACAAGAAAATCACCACACTGAAAAACACGTGGTGGATAAGCCGCTGCTTCTTCACCGACATGGAGCTGAAGACCGACAGGCGACCGATTATCTACCATCGCTGGAGCGGACTCGGCAACCACCGCTATCAGGTGGGATTCTCGGGCGACGCCATAATCTCTTGGAAATCGCTCGACTTCCAGCCCTACTTCAACAGCACCGCCTCCAACGTGCTCTATGGCTACTGGAGCCACGACCTCGGTGGACACATGGGCGGCATCAACCGTATCGACCCCGAGATGTACACCCGCTGGATGCAATTCGGCGCCATGAGTCCGATTATGCGCTCGCACTCCACAAAGAGCGCTACGCTGAAGAAGGAGCCGTGGGTGTTCGACAATGAGCACTGCACCGTGCTGCGCAACACCGTGCGCCAGCGCTACACGATGGCTCCCTATATCTACACTATGGCCCGCAAGGCCTACGACGACGGCATAGCGCTTTGCCGCCCGATGTACTACGACTATCCTACGACCGAGGAAGCCTACACGTTCCGCAACGAGTATATGTTTGGCGACCGGATGCTCGTATCGCCCATAACTACGCCGATGGAGGGCAACTTCTCGGTTCAGAAGACGTGGCTGCCCGAAGGCGAGTGGTATGAGCTGTCGACAGGCGCCATGGTTGCAGGCGGAGGCGTGGTGGAGCGCAAATATGCCATCGATGAGTATCCCGTGTTCGTGAAGGCAGGCTCCATCCTCCCATTCTATAACGAAGATGTGCAGAACCTTCAAGGCAACGACGAGGAAGTGGTGGTGACGGTGTTCCCGGGCAACGAAGGCGGCAAGTTCTCCATGTATGAGGACAATGGCGACGACCAGAAGTATGCCACCGAGTATGCCACCACGGCACTCACCAACGTCATCGACGGAAACACTCAGACGGTAACCATAGGCGCGCGCCGCGGCAGCTACAAGGACATGCCGGCACGCCGCAAGTTCAGCCTGAAGCTGCTGAGCCGCTTCATCCCGGCTTCGGTCACCGTGAACGGAAAGCCTGCACGTTGCAGCTACGACGGCGAGGACTTCGCCGTGCTCGTGGAGATTCCCGAGACCGACTGCTCGGTGGAGAAAGTGGTGAGGATAACCTACGCCGAGACGGCTCAGAGCCTCGACGGAATGAAGGCTCGCGCTCACCGCATAGGCAAGGAGTTTGAGGCAATGAAATATCGCGACTCAGGAATAGTGTTCAAGGCTCCGTTTGCCATTCTCGGCAGTGTGAGCGAGTCCATGTACTACGCCAAAGTGGCCGACCAGCCCATGATTGTGGCCGACTTCATGAACAGCTACCGCAACTTGCCGGCACTACTGAAAGACCAGAAACAGGACGACGGGCAAATAAAGGCATTTGTCGAGGCCGTCGACTGGCACGAATAAACTAACAAATCCAAAAAACCGAAAGCATGAAAAAAGCATTTTTCAAGATTGCTTTGAGTCTACAAATGCTATCGGTGGCAACAATCGGGCAATCTCAGGTGAAATTGCCCGATTTTGTAACCGACAGCATGGTGATTCAGCAAAATGACGTGTTGACGCTGCGTGGTACCGCAAGGTCACAAGGCCGGGTGACGTGCCAAGCGTCGTGGGAGAGCGCCGCACGGATATCGCAAAGCGATGCCGATGGCAATTTTGAGTTCAAAGTGCCTACACCGGGAGCCGGAGGCCCTTTCACAATTAAAATCGACGATGGCGTGGCGCCAAAGGAGCTTCGCGACATTTATGCCGGCGAGGTGTGGCTCTGCTCGGGGCAATCCAACATGGAGATGCCCATTGAGGGATGGGGCAAAATCAAGGATTATGAGAAAGAGCGCGCCAACGCTCGCTATCATGGCATACGTCTGCTGCAAATCAGCCGTACGACGGCAACGGCACCCGCCGAGAATGCCGCAGTGACCATGGGAGGATGGCGCACATGCTCGCCCGAGACTGCCGGAAACTTCTCGGCGATCGCCTATCTATATGCCCGCGAGCTGCACAAGAAGCTAAACGTGCCGATTGGAGTAATCGACTGCTCGTGGGGTGGCACGCCCTGCGAGGCATGGACAAGCTATGAGAACCTGCTTGGAATCTCGGGATTCGAGCATCAACTGAAAAGCCTGCGCGAGCTCGGCTTCGACAAGGAGCGTGTGGGCAAGGCCTACAACGATCGGCTCGCAAGCTACAGCGCCAATGCCGACCGCAGAATCGAGGCGATAGCGGCAGGAACGGCATATACCGATTGGCAGACGATGCCCGTGCCGTGCTTATGGGAGGACTCTGCCCTGCCCAACTTCGACGGAGTGGTGCTTATGCGCCGCATCGTAGAGATTCCGGCCGACTGTGCCGGCAAGAGTCTAACCTTGAACATGGCAAAAATCGACGATATGGATGAGACATTCTTCAATGGCAAGAAAGTAGGCTCGTCCAACGGCTACTGGATAGAGCGGCACTACACCGTCCCCGGGGATTTGGTCAAGGCAGGCCGCAACGAGATTCTCGTGAAGGTGAGCGACACCGGAGGCAGTGGCGGAATTTTCGGCAGCGCCGACATGCTGTGGGCCGAAATCAATGGCAAGCGAATAAGCCTTTCGGGCGATTGGGAGTTCACCACTCTGGTCGACTATGCCATGCTGCCTCCCGATCCCGCAAACCATAAGTCGCCAACGGTGCTGTACAATGCCATGCTGTATCCGCTTCGAGTATTGCCGATAAAGGGTGCGATATGGTATCAAGGCTGCACCAACGTGGGACGCGACCGCCAATATTCGGCAATGTTCAAGAGCATGATTCAAGGATGGCGCAATATCCGCAACCGAGAGTTCCCATTCTATTTCGTGCAGCTCGCAGGATATTTGGAGCCACAAACCCTTCAGCCCTATTCGCAATGGGCGGCGTTGCGCCAGGCTCAGGCCGATGCACTTGCCATTCGCGGCACGGGGATGGCTACTGCTATCGATATTGGCGAAGTCAATGATATCCACCCCAAGAACAAGCAAGAGGTGGCACGACGCCTGTCGCTGCTCGCGCTGAAACACACCTATGGCTTCTCCGATGTGGTGGCTGAGGCGCCCGTGGTGATTGACGCCACATTCAGTGAGGGTAAGGGGGTGCTCTCTTTCTCCTCGGCCGTTAACGTGAACGATGGAGCAAAGCCTGCCGGATTTATCATTGAGAATGCCGATGGCTCATTCTCGCGTGCTGAGGCTGTGAAGATGGGCAACGACAAGATTGAGGTGCGTTCCGACAAGCCGGGCAAGCCTCTCTCGGTGCGATACAATTGGGCCGATTTCCCCGACGGCAACCTATATGGCGCCAACGGGCTCCCGGTAGCGCCCTTCCGCACCGACATGCTGCACTGATGCCTTTTTCAGCTGTTCACCCTCACGGTGATATGCCTCGATAGGGCTATGCGGAATTGGTCAATCACTACCGATGCCACGAAAATGGCTATTGTGAAACCGATATATCGCACGGTGAACGCCGAAAGGTCGCTTTCGTTCCACATCGACCGCACAAACGGACGCAGACATCCACCCCATATATATGGATTCTTGTGGATTAGATAAGCGGCAAATGCCGATGCTGCAAGCCGGTTGATTACCGCCGATTGCAGTCGTAGCGTGGCAAACGTCGTGAACAGTGCTACCGATGAAAGTATCACTAATGGCGAATTGTAGGCGAATGCCCTTATATTATCAATATAAATACTTGATAAAGCTATCATTAGAGAAGTTGCAACGTAGGTTATAAACGAGCCTATTTGCAACTTCTTTCTTTTTCCCCCGCCGAAATCGATGTATTCGCCCATATAACGTCCTATGAGATACATAAGCATAAGTTGGACAATGGTGTAGCCGTTGGCATTGAACCGACCTCCCCACAGCCACCCTGCATACACATTGAGTGCTACGAAAGCAGCAAGCATAATCACGAATTGTTTCTTTGTCATGCTCTTTACAGAGGCATTGAGCACGGGGCTGAGAATGAACAAGCCGAGATAAGCCGGTACATACCACAAATCGCTGTGAGTGAACACGAGCCACGATTCTCCCCACTCCGCCCACTGCCACTCTCCGGTGCCTGTTGCCACTTTTAGAATCATGATTGCAGTACATATTCCCACACTGTAGAAAACGCATTGTCCGGTGAAGCGTGAGAAGCTGCGCATCGATGCTTTTATGCCGAAATATCCTGAAATCAGCGTGAAACAGTTCACCCCGATTATTGTGAAAGATTCCACAATGAGGCGCCACCAGTCGCCTGCAGGCACTGACAAGATGCTGCCGCTTGGAGCAGGCAAGTCGAGCGATGCACCATCGAAGTGCACGCCTATCACAGCTATCATTGCTACTATTCGTAGTAGCTCCATATTCGATTCTCTTGTTTTAAGCTGTCCCATTCTGAAAAATTCGTGTACAAAAAGAGGATTTGAGCATATAAAAAATTCAACCTTAAGAATAAGGCTGAATCTCCGATTTTCGTGGAGCATAGCGGACTCGAACCGCTTACCTCAACACTGCCAGTGTTGCGCTCTACCAGATGAGCTAATACCCCGTTTTGCACTGCAAAAGTAATAATCCTTTTTCATTAATCAAACTTTTTCGCAACATTTTTTTGCCGGGAAGGCAATTTTTCGGCATAAATAGGGCAAAAAAGTCCCAAAATGGCATTATCGGCCCTTCACAGAGGCTATCATGGCTCGGATTGACTGCGATTTTGTGCGCCGACTCTAAAAAATGAGCCGCAATGGCGGCAAACTCACCATTGCGACCCTATACGCATGTCAATCACACCCATCACTCACGCGGGAGGACATTCACCCGCAGCGCATCGTATGCACGCTCGGCCTTGGCACGGGCAAGCTCCACGGTGTCGTCGGTAGCGAGAATCACTCCCATTCGCCTGTGCCCCACAATCTCGGGTTTGCCGAAGATTCGCATCTGCGTGCCCGGCTCGGAAAGCACGCTCTCCAAGTTGTCCATCTCTATGCGGTTGGTGTCGCCCTCCACCACCACAGCCCTCGATGCCGAGGGGCCATAGAAGCGTATGGCCGGAACCGGAAGACCGAGCAGTGCGCGCGCATGGAGCGCAAACTCGCTCATATCCTGCGAAATCATCGTCACCATGCCCGTGTCGTGCGGACGCGGCGACACCTCGCTGAAAATCACCTCATCGCCCTTGACGAACATCTCCACGCCGAAGATTCCATAGCCTCCGAGCGCATCGGTCACCTTCTTGGCGATCTCCTGAGCTTTGGCACGCGCGGCCTCGGTCATGGCCTGCGGCTGCCACGAGTAGCGATAGTCGCCGTCGACCTGAATATGCCCTATCGGCTCACAGAACTCCGTCCCACTCACGCTACGCACGGTGAGCAACGTTATCTCATAGTCAAAATCCACAAATCCTTCCACAATCACCCTGCCGGCACCGGCACGTCCGCCCTCCTGGGCTATGTGCCATGAGCGGTCGATATCGGCGGCACTGCGCACCACGCTCTGCCCGTGGCCCGACGAGCTCATGATAGGCTTCACCACGCAAGGAATCCCCACGGTGTCGACAGCCTTGCGGAACTCATCCTCGGTAGATGCAAAGACATATCGCGAAGTAGTGATGCCCAGTTGCTCGGCGGCAAGGCGGCGTATTCCCTCGCGGTTCATCGTCAGCCATGCGGCCTGTGCCGTAGGCGTAACGTGGAATCCCTCCTTCTCCAACTCCACAAGCGTGGGAGTGGCTATTGCCTCAACTTCGGGTATAATATGGTCGGGACGCTCAAGCTCGATAATCTCGCGCAACTTCGCCCCGTCGAGCATATTGAACACATGGCAGCGATGAGCCACCTGCATGGCGGGAGCTCCGGCATACTTGTCGCAGGCCACAACCTCCACGCCCAAGCGCATCAGTTCGATTGCGACCTCCTTGCCGAGCTCGCCACTTCCTAATAACAATGCTTTTCTACCCACAGAGGTAGTTACAGAACCAATTTTCGTCATTACTTTGATGATTTGATGAAATTACCCCACAAAGGTACTACAAAATGAGAGCAAAAGCAACAAGCACTACCGGTTCGTTGCCAATTCAAAGCTATTATCTTTGCTTTTTCAACCTAATTGGACGTCCATTTTTTTTGCAACGTGACAATTATTGCCTACATTTGCATCATAAAGAATAACTGAAAAAAATACTCATAAAAGTTATGGAGCAAAAAGAATATCTGAAAGACTCGGTATCGAAAGTTATCGGTGTTATCGGCGGTGTGAGCTGGGCTTCTTCCGACACATACTATCGCCGCATGAACGAGATTATGCGCGACCGCTTCGGCTCGCTTTTCTCTGCAAATTTTTTAATGTACTCTATCCCGTTCCACTCGTTTGCCGAGCAGGAACGCCAGGCTGCAAATGGCGACTGGAGCATGATGACGGCTATGATGATTGATGCCGCCGAGAGATTGAAGGCCGGCGGTGCCGACTTCATAGTGATTGCCTCCAACACCCTCAACTCGCTTGCCGGCGTAATAGAGGAGCAGGTGGGAATCCATGTGCTCAACATCATCGACGCCGTGGGAAAGGAGATTGCCAAGAAGGGCCTGCACAAGGTGATTCTGCTCGGAACGAAGCACACTATGGAAGACGGCTTCTACAAGAACAAGCTCGAGGAAAAATTCGGGCTTGAGGTGTTGCTTCCATCGCTTGAGGAGCGCGACTACATCAACAATGTGATTTTCGACGAGCTGTGCAACGACATTATAGTAAACCACTCGCGCGAGGGCTACAAGCGCATCGTGAGCCGACTTGTCGGTGAGGGCGGCGAGGGTGTGATACTCGGGTGCACCGAGATTCCGCTGCTCATATCGCAGAAGGATTTGGAAATCCCCACTTTCGACTCTGCCGAGATTCACTCAGTGGCGGCAATCGACTTCGCAACCGAGAGCGCCAACTGCCTGAAGAACCTCTACTGACGGCCACGACAGGAGCGTAACGACAAAAGGCAAGGCTCATTCACTACTACGTGTAGTGCTGAGCCTTGCCTTGTTCTTTCTCAGTGTCATTATTTCCGCATAATGCCCGATTCGGGGCGATATAGTGCCTTATTGCGGTCAGATGGTTTGCTCAATGGTCCACACAAAGGCACGCAGTCCGAGTTTCGGGGTGGCTACGTCCATTTCGTGAAGGATGTCGAGCACGGTCTTCACCTTGTTGTCGTCGACGACGGTAATCACCGACGATGCGAGCGACGGCCATGCGTGGCTGCCATAGTGCGGCTCACCGGTCTTGGAGCCGCGGCCCTGCACCTCCTGCCATGCCGTGAATCCGCGGCAGTTGTTGCGCTCCAGCATGTCCACTATGCGCTCGTAGTAGGCTTGGTCGAATGCTATAAATATTGCTTTCATAATGTAGTTATTCCTTTGTAAAATTCATATAACGTTTTGGAGCCGCGGAGTCTCCGGGCATTATCCCCGGAACTCCGCAAGTCCGATCAATAGTGTCTAAGAATTCTGCTTGCGCATGCTCTTGCGCTGACGCTTCACGCCCACATAGGCAAATATACAGTAGAGCGCAGGCACGAAGAGCAGTGTGAGCAATGTGGAGAATGTGAGACCTCCAATCACGGCGATACCGAGCGGGCGCCACATCTCGGCTCCTTGTCCGGAGCCTACAGCCATCGGCACCATACCGAGGATGGTGGTGAGCGACGTCATCACCACAGGACGCAGACGCGACTTGCCGCCATGCACCACGGCGCTGCGGATGCTCATTCCGCGCTCACGGTTGAGCGTGATATAGTCGATAAGCACAATACCATTCTTCACCACAATACCGATAAGCATAATCGAGCCAATCATCGACATGATGTTCAGGTGAGTTCCCGTAGCCCAAAGGATGAGCACGATTCCCGAGAAAGCAAAGGGCAGCGACGTCATGATGATGCCCGGATAGGTGAGCGACTCGAATTGCGCCGCCATCACGATATACACGAGAATCACTATGAGGATGGCAAGCATGCCGAGGTCGCTGAACGAATCCTGCTGGTCCTCATAGGAACCCGACAGGTTGATCGACACGCCCACCGGCAGATCGAGATCGTCGAGCATTGGCCGCACGTCGTCAACTATCTCACTCATGGCGCGCCCCTGCACGATGGTCGACACCGTGATGATGCGCTCGCGGTCCTTGCGCTCGATTGTAGGCGGTGTGAATCGCTCCACAACGGTGCCCACGTCCTTCACGCGCACGCTCTTTCCCTGAGCATTGTAGATTAGGATGTTCTCGATGTCGGCAATCGACGTGCGGAACTCGGGAGCATACATCACCTTGATGTCATACTCCTCGCCGTCCTCGCGGAAGTAGCTTGCCGTGCTGCCATTGATGCGGTTGCGCAGATAAGTGGCGGCGGTGGTCAGGTTAAGGCCGTAGATAGCCAGTTTCTCGCGGTCGAAGTCGACCTGATACTCCGGCTGATAGTCGGCACGCGATATGGTGACGTCGGCAGTTCCCGGCACACTCTCGAGGATGCGCTTCACGCGCTGCGCCACCGAGTCGGTGACGGTGAAGTCGTAGCCATAAATCTCATAGTCGATGCTCGACTGTCCGCTCATGCTGCCTCCGCGGCGACCGCCCACGTTCACCTGCGCCTTCTTGAACTCAGGATACTGCTTCAGGTCCTCTCGCATAAGCTGGGCTATCTCCACGATTCCACGGTCGCGCTCGCCCGGGTCGACAAGACGTATGTTCATCGACACGATGTGCGAGCCATTGTCCTGCATGGATGCGAAAGTATTGTCGGTGCTCGCCTGTCCCACAGTGTAGTTAAGCACCTTTATCTCAGGATACTCAGCCATCCATTGCCTGTAGAGCCTATCGGTTGTCTCCTGGGCTATCTCCACGCGTGTGCCGATAGGCAGCTCCAGACTGACGCCAAGTCGGCCGTCGTCGGCGGTGGGGAAGAATTCCGAGCCGATATATTTGGTGAGCAACATCGAGCCCACAAACACAGCCACACATATAAGTATTGTCACCGTCTTGTGGCGCACCACCCTCTCAAGCAGGAAGGCATAGCCATTGTCGAGGGCGTCGAGAGCACGCTCGATGGGTTTGAACAGAATAGTGAACAGCTTGCCCTGCTTAGGGTTGAGGCGCAGCCACTGGCTACAAAGCATCGGGGTGAGCGAGAGCGCGCAAGTGGTGGATATAATCATCATGATGCACACCATCCATCCGAGCTGGCGGAACAGGACTCCCGACATACCGCTGACGAGCGTGAGCGGGAAGAACACCGCAATAAGCGTCAGCGTCGACGCCACTACCGATATCGCCACCTCATTGGTGCCATGCACGGCAGCCTGCTTCGGGTCGGAGCCTCGCTCGATGTGAGTGGTCACATTCTCAAGCACCACTATCGCATCGTCGACCACCATACCGATGGATATCGACAATGCCGAGAGCGACACGATGTTAAGCGTATTGCCCGTGCCGAAAAGATAGATAAACGATGCTATCAGCGATAGCGGAATCGTGATGACGATGATGAACGTGGCACGCCAGCGTCCGAGGAACGCAAGCACCACTATCACCACGAACAGAAGTGCATAGAGCACTGTCTCCACGAGGGAGTTGATGGTATTCTTGATATTGTCGGAAGTATCGACAATCACACCGAGCTTCACATCCGAGGGGAGAGTCTTCTGGATGCTCGGCAACCTGTCGTGAATGGCGTTGGCGATTGCCACCGAATTGGCGCCCGACTGCTTCTGAACCACAATCATGGCACCCTTATGGCCATTGTTGTAGGACTGCTGAGTGCGCTCCTCCAAAGAGTCGTCGATGCGCGCCACGTCGCGCAGATACACGTTGCGGCCGTCTTTCGAGCCTACCACCACGTCGAGCATCTGCCGGGCGTCGCTGAACTCACCCTGCACGCGCAGGGCATAGGTCTCAGAGCCGATATCGAAGTTACCGCCCGGCACATTCCGGTTCTCGGCACCGATAATCGAGGCTATGGTCTCTATCGAGAGGTTGAACGCCTCAAGGCGAATCGGGTCGACGTAGATGTGCACCTCGCGCTTCGGGGCACCGGTAATCGACACCGAGCCCACACCGTCGATACGCGCCAACGGGTTTGCCACACCATCGTCGAGAATCTTGTACAATCCGGGCATACTCTCCTCGGCCTGAACCGAAAGGAGGATGATAGGAATCATATCGGTGCTGAACTTGAAGATGATGGGATTGTCGGCATCATCGGGCAGCGACTTCTGCACCATGTCGAGCTTGTCGCGCACGTCGTTGGTGAGCACGTCGATATCATATCCGAATTCAAACTCCAAAGTGATCACCGAGATGTTCTCACGGCTCTTTGATGTGATGTGCTTGAGATGCTGCACGGAGTTGAGCGTGTTTTCGAGCGGACGCGTCACGTTCTGCTCTATATCCTGCGCGCTCGCACCCGCATAGCTCGTCAACACCATGATGGTGTTGGTGTCAATATCGGGGTACAGGTCGATAGGCAGCTTATGTAATGAGAATAAGCCCATTATGGCTACGGCCACGAAACACAGCGTGGTCATCACCGGGCGTTTTACTGCACTTGCATATAGACTCATATTCTAAATAATGGATTTTTCGTGAAAAAATGTTTTCTCTTAGCTTTTCTGATTCATGGATTGAGCCTTATTTGGCGGCAGTGGCAGTGGAATCCTGCACGGCGGCAGCCTGTTTTTGCTGAATCTCAACCTGAACGCCGTCGGCGAGGCGCGTCTGTCCGGTAACCACCACGTCGGAGTTGTTTTCCACACCCGAGAGGAGCTCATAGCGTGTGCCGAGACGCTGTCCGAGCTGAACCTGGTTGTACGACACTCGGCCGTCCTTGTAGACGTAGACATACTTGTTGCCCGAGCCCGATTGCTTCACTACGGCGCGGTCGGGCACCACCACGTGGCGCTGAGTGCCATAGTTGAACTCAACGCGTGCAAACATTCCGGTGTGTATGCGGTTGTCGGCATTCGGCAGTGTAACCTCCACGACGAACGTGCGTGTCGACGAGTCGATGGTGGGATGCACGAGATACACCTTTCCGGCAAACTCCTCGTCGCCATAGACGTCGAGCGTCACCTTCACAGGCATTCCCTGTCGCACCTTTGCATAGTCCTGCTCCGAGATGTTCACCATCACCTTCACAGGCTGCTGCTGCTCGATGGTGAGAATCGGAAGCTGACCGGTCATGTCGCCGTTGTCATAATTGCGCATGGTGACCACTCCGCTCACCGGACTGATGAGCGTGGTGTTCTCCTTCATGTTGGCGAGAGCGCGCACGGCAGCGTCGTATTCGGTCTTGAGCTGGTCAACCTGCTGCTGTGTACCGCCGCCAATATTGAGCAGCTCCACCGCACGGTCGTATTCACGCTTCATATTGGCGATTCTAATCTCCTGTTGGTCGATATTCACGGCATCAAGCACCACGAGAGTCTGCCCTGCATGCACCCTGCTGCCCACATCGACGAGAATCGACTTGATGCGGTTCGACGACGATGCCGAGATGTTGTTGGTCTTAAACGGCTCCACAGTGGCCGTATAGCTGGCAATCTGAGGCACATCCTCCTCCATCACCTTCTCTATGCTCACCAATGGTAACTCCTCTTTCTGCGCCTCAGTCTCCTGATTCTTGCCCGAGCAGGAGAAAAGCATGGCCGAGGCACAAGCCATGCCGATGATTGTGTTGACTGATTTCATATTTTGGTTCTTTTATTATTTATCGGTGTAAGTGGTATTTTCGGGATAAGTGCCCACATTGGCCTTGCCAAGAAGCAATTGCAAGTCGCTCTCAGCAACAAGGTAATTGTAGATCGACTGGTAGTAGCTCAGCTCCGACTCCAGTAGCGCCACCTCCGAGTCGCGGAGGTCGAGATAGGACGCCGCACCAATCTGGAAGCTCTTCTCCATGATTTGGTTGGCCTTCCGGGCCTGCTCCACTCCTGCCTCGTTGGTTGAAATCTGCTTCACGTTCTTCTGGATATTGTCCATCTGCGTCTTCACCTGCACGTTGAGCGAGCGCACGAGGTTGTCGCGCTGCCATGTCATCTCCTTGTAGGCAATCTCGGCCTGACGCTGCTTGTAGTAGCGCTGTCCTCCCTGAAAGAGCGGAATCGAGAGCGACAGGGCGACAGTCGACGACGACGTCCACTTAAAGTTCTTAAAGGGCGATCCCATCGACATTGAGTGCCACATATAATTGATCGAGCCCGAGAGCGTGGGATACCATGCCATCTTCTGCACGTCGAGCGCCTTCTTCAGGTAATCTGTCTTCAGGTCGAGAGAACGAAGGCTGGTGTTTTCGTCGAGACTCGCATCTATCGACATCGTTCGGTCATACATCTGTGCCTTGTAGTCGGAGAGCGACTCGGTGGGTTTCACCGGCGTCGTGATGTCCACGCCCATGAGCATGAGCAGCTGCAACTGTGCCCGGCGAATGGTGTTCTCGGCCTCGATAATCGAAGGCTCCATGTTCTTCACTTGCACGCTTGAGCGCAGCACGTCGTATTCCGACGCCGTTCCGGTCTCATACTTCTTCTTGTATATGTCGGCATTGAACTTAGTGGTCTCATAGTTCTTCACGAGCACCTTGTGCGAGTCGAGGGCAAGCAGCAGGGCATAATAGGCATTCTGCACCTGATTGGCCATCTGCAAGCGCGAGGCGCGCGCCGTCTCGATGTTCTGCTCTATCTCGTTGTCGTTGAGTTTCAACGATTTCCATAGCTGAGGCGCAATAAGCGGCACCGAAGCCGTGAATCCTGTTGAATAGGAGTTCTCCTGCCCCATCTTTATGGCTCGGGCATTGCCGTCGCCTGCGTCCATATACAACGTCTGCAATGCAAGGGCACGGCTATACTGCCCGGTGAACGACACCGTGGGCAGCAATTGGGCCACAGATAGATTCTTCGAGTAGCTCACTCGCTTGATCTCCATATCCGCTACCTTGATGGTGGGATTTGTGCTCAATGCTATCTGCACGCACTCGGCTGCCGAAAGCCGCAGCGTGTCGGCAGCGGCGGTGCCGGCATCCTGAGCCCTCACCCCAAGCGAGGCTATGGCGGCAGCCAGCGTCAGCAGCAATTTGTAGTTGATTCTTTTCATATTTGTCAAAAAAAAGTAATATAACGTGTTATTTTAATTTTTTCTCTATATTGTGCTCGGCAAGAGCCTTGTCGATAATCTCCAAGCCCTCGTGCGACGCGATTCCGCGCACAAAGTTGATAAACAGCGAGTCAAGCACCTCCACCACCGATATTCCCTCGGGGAATTTGCTGATATTCGGCTTCACACACCGCATTTGCAGGAAGAAAAGAGTGGCCGTGACGCGCGGATTGCAAGTCTCGCGAAACACGCCCTCGTGCTGCCCATGACGCAAGAGCGAGGCAAGCTCGGCGACGTACTCCCTGTTGTGACTGCTGCACTCGAGCTGAATATCGGGATAAAGCCTCTCTATATCGCTCACAAACACCTCCGACACCTGCGTGACATCCTCTCGCGTGATGAAATAGATGCGTAGAAGCGCATCCAATTTATTGGATGACTCTTTTATGGCACGAGATACCTGAACACTGCGGTAGCGGTTCATCTGCTGAAGCACAAGCCGCACAAGCGTGCGCTTATCGGAGAAATGCTCATAGAGCGTTCGCTTGGAGATGCCACACTGCGAGGCTATGGCATCCATCGTAACCGACGACACGCCAAACCGCAACATAAGCTCCTTTGCCTTGTCTATTATATGTTCTCTCAATTCCATTTTCCGCCCTCTACCTACCTGAAAATTCGGTGGTTTCATTGTCGGAGCACAAAACTACTAAAAAACTTACGAAACTCAAATAGTTTTCTATATACTTTAATGCCTCATGGTGTCACTTTTCGTATTTTTCCCACAAAATACACCTTTTCTACCAATAATTCAGCCAAAATCGTTCCATTTAGGAACTATAGGTACGAAAAAAAGGGAGGCGGGCCGAAACCCACCTCCCAATCTTAATCATGTAGGAGCCACGGCGCACCCTACGGCGCATATCGCAGCCTGCCTGTATTATCAGCGAACTTCTTTAACGACTGCCGTAGTACCGTCGTCGTAGGTCTTGACAACGATATAGAGAGCCTTCTCGCCATTCAGCGGCTTGGCAACCTCCACGCCCGCTGCATTGTAGAACTTCTCGTCGACAACGGCCTTTCCGGCAATGGCAGAGCCTACGCCCACGGCCTCGTCGAATTTGAGGTCAACCGACTTGGCGTAATCGCCGCAAGTAGCGGTGAGAGTCACGTTGCCGCTGAACTTGTCGGCCATAATCTTAACCACATTGCCCTCAATAACTACCTCGGGTGCCGAGGATGTCCAGAGCACACCGTCGGGAGTTCCCACATGGACAGTCTGCTTAACCGAGGCAGGAGTATCGCCATCGGCAAGCACCACTGCGGCAGAGTTGATTTTCGCGCAATCGAGATTGTCGAGACCTCTCAATACCGGGAATGAGTAGTCGTCGGCCGAAGTCCAAGCCTCACCGAGGTCAAGCATTGCAAGCTCAGCCACCGAGAGGGCCGCGCTGATGGTGTCGACGCACTCCACCTTGTTCTCCTTGAGGAAGTAGGTCTCGGCGACACTGTTGGTAGCGTTCCACACCTTTCCATTGTCAATCATGTTCACACCGATAATCATGCCGCAAGTGTCGGCAGGAGCATCGACCTTGCCCGAGAAATAAGCCTTGCTGATTTGGGTAGTGCCCTTGTTGGGGTATCCAATCAGACCGCCAACACGTGCAAGTCCCTTCACGGTTCCGGTGCTGTAGACGTTGGTGAAGATTGAGCCACCCTGACCGGCTATACCGCCTATTCCGTAGCCATTCTTGGCATCGGCATTCGTAGAGGATATGTTACCGGTATTGAAGCAGTTGCTGACCGTAGCCTGCACTGAGTTGTAGCCTATGATACCGCCTGCACGGTTCATTGTGGTGTTGACGTCGCCCGTATTCCAGCAGTTGCTGACCACCGAGGCCTTTCCGCTCAGATTTGCGACTATACCACCGAGGCCGAAACCGCCCTCGATGACACCGCTGTTGCTACAGCTGTCGACGGTCACATAGTTGCTAATCGAGGCCACAATACCTGCGCCCTGATTGCCGCTTGCCACCACGTGTCCACTATTGTGGCAGTCGATCACATAAGTGCGAGTAGCCTCGGTGAACGAGCCCTTGTAGTAGCACAGGACACCGCCAACATATACCGACTTGACCGAAGTCACCGCGCCGCTGTTGCTACAGCCGCGATATATGGAGTTGGGGGTGTACTGAGCCACAAGACCGGCAGTGTAGGTGCTCGATTTTGCAGTAGTGGAAACCGATGATATATTACCGGTGTTGTAGCAACCCTCAAGGTGCATTGTAGTGTAGCCCGAAGTGTTCACATAGGCTATCAGACCGGCGTTGTCGGCAAGCGACGAGATATCGGCAGAGTTGTAGCAATCCTCGAGGTAGTAGGCAGGAGCGTCCTTAGTGGAATTTGCCATGGCGATAAGACCGGCAAATCCGCCTGCCGAAGCAGGAGTCTTGGCTACTACAGCGCCCGAGTTGTAGCAACGATAGAGCGAGTCGCTGTAGGCAATGGCAATAAGTCCGGCAGTGTAGCTCTTGGCCGTAGTGCCGGTGTAGGTTACCGTGCCCTTGTTGCCACAATCGATATATTTCACGCCTGCCTCGCTCTGGGCAACTAAACCGGCAGTGTAGGTGCTCGACGATGTAATCTCACCCTCGTTCACGCAATTCACAAGCTCGGCGCCCGTCGCGGCATATCCTACCACACCGGCAGTGTAGCTCACCGTGTTGGTCACGCTTGCCTTGTTCACCACATTGACGAGCTTGCCTTGCAGCTTGCCCACCACGCCTGCGATATTGTTCAGCTTGGTTCCGCCGGCAATCTCGCCCTCGATTGTGAGGTCGTGGATATTGGCCGACTCACCGGCCATCACTATTGCGCCATAGAACTTGGCATCGGCGGTAGCCTTGATGCCCTTAACCGTCTTGCCATCGCCATTGAGGTCGGCATTGAGCACCGTCACGCGGTCGTAGGCCAACGGCTTGAACACAGCGTCGGTAAAGTCGATGTCGGCGGCGAGCTTCACGAATTTGCCTTCGAGGCTGTTGCTTGTCTTTGCCATAAAGTCGGCAAGAGCATTCCACTCGGCGGCATTGTTGATCAAGTAAGGACTCTCCTCCGTTCCCTCGCCGACAAGCGGAATCCTCGGAACAGCTTGCACTGCAATCGGCTTGACGTAGGAGCCTGCGGTAGCCACAAGAGTGTCGACTACCACCTCCTCAACCGATGCTGGAACCACGAGCTTGCCATCGGCAATAGAGAATACGCTGCCGTCAGCGAGCTTCCATGAGCAGTCGTTGGCCGTGCTGAGAGCGACATCCGACTTGAGTGCCGCTACCGTCTCGCCTGAGGCTGCCTTAGCCACGACGCTGCGGCTCAGCTTCACTGCCTCGACGTCGGCAAACTGCTTCAGTACGGGATACTGCCCGGCTGCGAACGACCACAAGTCGGTAGAGTAGTTCTCAATGGCATTGCCGCTCGTCAGGAAGCTCGTCTCAACGGCCTGAGTACCGTCGAGCGACTCGTTTCCATTGGCATTGAACATTGAGATCTGGCCGTCGTAGTAGTTGTCGGCAAGAACGCCGGTGGTGCCGGCACATCCGCCTATCGCACCCACGTTCACCTTGTCATCGCAGAACACGCTACCATAGTTTATACAGTTGATTACATCATTGTAATAATCGTAGGACGTGCCGGTGACAGCGGCAATGGAGCCAGATATACCACCGGCCTTTGTCGACGCCTCAATAGTTCCGGCATTGACGCAGTTCTTCACGCGACCGCCGGTCAGGCCGCCGGTGATACCGCCTGCAAGGTTGAAATTGGGCTTGCTCGGGAATGTGGAGATTTTCTTCACAGCCACATAACCGGTATTCTGGCTATTCTCAATCAAGCCATAGTTGCTTCCCGTGATACCTCCTGCCTGGAAATATCCCGAGATGATGGAACCGGTGTTCAAGCAGTCGTGCACTTCAGCGCCCTTATTGTTCTGACCTACGATACCGCCAATCCAGCAGCTGTAGCCGGTCACGTCGGCATGGTTGCGGCAATTCATCACCTTACCATAGTTGTAACCGACCAATGCAGCAGCCGAAGCCCAGATTTGGCTCAAGTCGCAATCGGCGGCAATGGTGAGGTTCCTCAGCGTGCCTTCGGGAGCAAGTCGACCGATAAAACCGGTGTAACCCACCGACACGTCGCCGCTGCCGGTCTTCGGTGTCCCCAATTGGTCTTCGGTAGGCTCGATTTCCCAAACCACGCCCTTAAGCATCATCTTGTGGATGGCAAATCCCGCACCGTCGAAGTGACCCACAAACTGGCAGTGAGCGTCGGCGGCATCGGTGCACAATCCCTTAAATTCGGCATCATACTCAAGATCGATGTCGTTGGTCATCTTGAAATATGTGTCGGGGAAATATTGTTTTACGCCGTTGGTCACTTTCGAGAGAGTGATAAGGTCGGCCTTAGTCTTGATAAGATAAGGATTCTCCTCGGTTCCGGCACCGTCGAAGGGCACTGGCGACACCTTAATCAGATATGTGCGATAAACCGAGTTTATCTGTCCGTCGGCATACACGAAAAGCGTATCGGTTCCGAAATTCTCCTTCAATTTGAGCTTTCCATCGACAATCGACGAGTAGATGCCATTGGCCACCACAGTGTTGCCACCCGTGAGATATGCGGCTTTCACGCCGTTCATAAGGTGGAGCTCGGCATCACGGGCGAGCTTGCTTATAGAGCTGTTCTCGTCCATATAGATGGTTGTAGCGCCGAATCGTGCTGCCGCATTGTCGTCGATTCCCTTCAGGCGAGGATAGAAGCCCTCGGTGAAGGTCCAAGTATCGGCGCTGAGACCGGCCACACCGGCACCCGACGTGAGCGTCTTGGTGAGAGCGCCATATTCAGCCGACTTGAAGTCGACAATCTGCTTGTCGTAGTAGATATTCTCCACCGTCGGGTTAGCACCTTCGAATACCTGTCCGAGAGTCTCGCGACGCTCAGTCTCCGGGTTGTATTGATAGGTCTCGGCTGTGTGTGTTCCTGCCGTGTAGCAGCTCTTGACAACCGACTGGCACACTGTTCCAAAGTCGTCGGTCCAATAGCGCACCGAACCGGTGATGCCGCCCGACATACGCGACGAATAGCCCGACACGCTTCCGGTGTTGTAGCTGTCGGTCAATGTTCCATAGAGCACTCCGACAACACCACCCACGGCTGCGCCATTATTGTAGGCAAGCACGTCGCCTGCATTGAAGCACTTCTCGATAGAGCCCTTGTAGCACACTCCTGCCACACCTCCCAAAGCGAGGTTCGACACCGTCTGTCCGTTGACGATAGCCGACGAATAGCAGTTCACGGCTTTTCCACCATAGAGCGAGCCGACAACGCCACCCGAAGGATACATGTCGCCAAGACCTCCTGCGAGTATATACACCGCATTTGCGCTACTATTGCTTATAAGTTCATTGATTTGACCTGCGACACCGCCGCAATAGCCTCCTGCACCGATAATACGGGTGTTCTCAACCGTACAATTAGTCACTACAGTACCGATAGCGGCGATACCGGCAGCTCCGGTGTTTCCACTGTTGTAGATATATCCGTTCTTCACATGGCAATTGTCAATCACACCAATCGAATGACCTGCCACGGCTGCGGCGTAGTAGCTTCCCGAGGTGATATTCGGGTTCTCCATAACGAGATTTTTCACCACGCTTATAGTGTCGCACTTTCCGAACAGTCCGGCATAGCCGCCGGCGCCTGTCGACACCTCAAGATTCTTGATGGTGTGGTTGCCGCCGTCGAACACGCCTGCAAAATGGTAGTTCCATCCATTGGCGATAGGCTCAAAGCGATATCCTGCCATATCGATGTCGTTCTCCATGCGGAAATATGTGTTCATAAACACGCGCGCATATTTGGTGGTGGTTCCGTAGGGGAAATCAGTCACCGAATTGACCTTCTCGGCAAGGAGGATAAGGTCGTCGCGGGTCTTGATAAGATAGGGGCTTGCCTCAGTTCCCTCGCCCTCAAAATCGGTAACCGATAGTGTGGGATACTCGATGTCGAATGGCACCTCTATCTTGCCAAGCGTGCATATTCCGGCATAATAGCCTGTGGTAAGCAGTGTCCAGTCTTTCCAGGTTATTGTCCGCTTGTCGACAGCCTGGTCGCACACAATTGTTGAGCTATATCCGGTGAACTTGTAGTTCTCGTCGTAGACTGCGTGCACTGTCGACCAGTTGCCATTAGTGGCGTCGAGACGTGCCACCTGTGATGGAATCTCGGCGGTCATGTCGCGCTTCAAGTCGATTTCCACCGTCTGGCCGTAGTCGGCGAAGTTTTTCACCGTGAGCACGTTCACGGCCGGCTGCTCCACTATCACGGCGTAGCTCAGAGTGACCAAAGCATTGGCCGACGAGCTCCACACGGTCTGCGACATCTTGGCATTGGCCTTCTCAAGCTCCGTTCCATAGTAAGCACCGAAGAACTGGTCCTTATAGGTCCCCGACACAATGAATATTCCCCACCACGAATCGATGGAGATAGTGCCGTCGGCCCCTATAGTACCCTCAAGCTCGGCAGCACGGTCGGGCTTGCCCGTCGATGTGCAGAAAGCGATATCAAAATCGCCATAATTGGAATTGGTGCCAAGCACCTGATTAGGGATTGTCAATTTCATAGATACGAGGTCAACTTTGGCTTTCACCTTAAGCCCCGAGCTCCAGAAATTGGTAATCATAATCGAGTCGGTGTCGGGCACCGGCTCAACTACTGCTGCAAGACCTCCATTGGCCACCGATGTAGTGAGCGACTTGAAGGTCATCACATAGTCGCCCTTCAAATCGGCGATTGTCGACACCGACTTGGTGCGAGCCTTGCGGGAGACGTTTACTGAAGGTGCTTTGGCAGCCTCGGCCTTCAATGGCACATTAGTGAACACACGTGTCATCTCACTGCCGCCATATAGCGACTGCGAGACTTGCGACGCCGTGGCGACCGGATTGTGCTCGGCATTGAAGATGCTGCTACTTTCTGCCTTCAAACTGATGGAGGCCGCAAGCATCGCAAGCAGCAATCCAAAAACAGAAGTAAATCTTCTCATGTTTTGTTTTTATAAAGAGGATATTAAAAGATATTTAAGCAGTGGGACTCCTTCAACGCCGTCCTCATTCAGCACTTGGGATTCCCACTCTGCC